>JBILGL010000534.1:0-3382 GCA_044351075.1 Isosphaeraceae bacterium
TAATAAAGTTCCTGAATATCTGTTGTTGATTTGCGCTCATATTCATGACCTCGTTCAGAAATCACATAATGATATTGACCACCTTTGATTTCAATAAATGGTGTTGCATCGCCGATGGGGAAGTCAAATGTCGGGAGATGCTCTTTCGGAGCCATGATTTTCTGTGACATTTTTACAATATCAGCCTGAATCTGCTCAATGGATTGCATTTGCAAAACATCTCCCTTCAAATGGATTGACACTTTATTTCATCCCGGCATGTGGCTGAATCTGATTAATTCTGCCCCATCGAATACGACGCCAGTTGTATTTTCACGATTTTATCCAAATCTTACGATGGTTGATCCACCTGGGGTGGTGAGAAGATTCCATTGATATTTCGAATGATCTGCACCGGAGTAATCATCACACCCCATGGAAACCCCCACCAGCCAGCCAGAGCCGAGATGAGTGCACCACCTATCTGCGACTTGACACCGCACCTTCGGCAGCAAAGCTTCTGCCGGCTCTTCCACGATGTAATGACCATGAACGAATAAACAACATAAGACGTATGAATATCAATCGGCCCTGGGCCATCACAATGTGGGCATGCGCATTGATGCATTTCACGGACCTTTTTCTCCAGAACGTCTTTGGGAATCTGGCTGGCGATGGATAGCATGTATCCTGCATGATGGTAGTCTTCGTTGCAATATCGCTGGTCTCGCGTCGAAACACCGCCAAATAAAATTGTTGTTCCGCAGTAATCACACGACGCCATTTTTACCTGCCCCTCTATCGAATTTGAAACGATCCGAACAAATCCAATGAACTAGATCAATTCAATCACCCCTGAAAATTGTTCGAGGTCAATGATATCTGCTTTTATAAGATAAGTTCATGCAATGAAAGCACTTTTATAAAAATGAGAAAAAATCTGGGAGCCCAGAGTCATCTGGATTATCCATGCCGGCACCTTTATTTCAGAACTATATCCAAACTTTTCCAAACACTTATTACCATGCCATGCGATTATTTCAAAAATTTCAGGATTTTTTAGTTCTAAGTGTCCGTATTGTAGTAATTTATAAAATTATGACAATTCTGGCGTGTTTTATGCTGTTTTTTATCTTCTACTAAAAGGACTGTCGGTTTTCGTATTCTTGAACATGGTGTCGATGGGGGTGATCGAAGTGATTTCGGGCGTAACAGTGATGAAATCAGAAATAGCTGAATTTCAGGCCCGTATCGAGCGGTTCAGCGAATCGCTTTTGAAATGGGCCACTGTGCAGACGCCAGTCTGGCTTCGTTCGCGGCTTGACCCGGCTGATCTGGTACAGCAGACACTACTGGAATCGATTTCAGCTTCCATGCGGCTAATGAGCCGGAGCGATCAGGAGCTGCTTAACTATCTGCGGCGTGCTCTGGCCAATAATCTGATCGATGCCGTGCGCAAGCATGGTAAGGCCCGTGGCGAGGTTTCGCCAGATATTCTGGCAGACACTTCCAGAAGGATGTGCGACTGGCTGGCGGCACCTGATACTTCGCCCAGTGAACGAGTCAACCGCAACGAACGCTATGAGCGGCTGGCAGCCGGGCTGGCGAAACTGCCGGATGCCCAGCGTATTGTGGTGGAAATGCGATATTTTCAGGGCGTGAAACTTGCCGATATTGCCCAAACGATGGGCCGATCGGAAGGAGCTGTGGCGGCCTTGCTTCATCGGGCAGTCACAACCCTGCGCGGCGACCTGGTGCATTTGAATCCTTTTGAATAAGGATCGATCGATGTATGATTCAACATTACTTCTGCCCGAAACAGGCGACAACACACAGCTGATCGATCACAATCACCCGGCTTCGCCGATTGGTCAATCCGTATTATTTCAATCCGGCTCGCCGCTTGAAGAGGCCATTGCACTGGTGCTTCGTGCCGAAGAGGCTGGAGAAGTGCCGAATCTGGCAGATTGGCTGGCTCGGCATCCATCACATGCAGTCGAACTCGCTGAATTTCTGGCCGCTCAGCAAAATCTATTCAGCGAAAAACCGATATCAAATCCAGCAACAGCAGAAAATCATGCCCTGAGTAAAAATTCAAGTTTGAGTGGTTTTGAGATTCACGAAGAGCTTGGCAGAGGCGGCATGGGTGTGGTTTATCGGGCTTATGACCGATCGCTCAAGCGAACCGTTGCTCTGAAAAGCATTTTAACGGGAGATCTTGCCACCGAACGCGACCTGATACGGTTTCGCTTTGAAGCCGAATCGGCCGCTGGTCTTGACCATCCGGCGATTGTGCCGGTTTATGCCTTTGGCGAATTTGACAGCCGTCCGTATCTTGTGATGAAGCTGATGGAAGGCGGCAGCCTAGCCGCCCACCTGCGTCAAAGTGGCCCAGGTTCCAAAATTGCCCCTCATGAAGCCGCAAGGCTTGTCAGAGACGTCGCTCAGGGTGTCCACCATGCCCACCAGCGTGGCCTCTTGCACCGGGACTTGAAGCCGGCGAATATTCTGCTGGATGCCGATGGCGTGCCGCATGTGGCTGATTTCGGCCTGGCGATTGTGCTCAAATCAACTTTCAGCCTGAGCCAGGGAGCCTCGATGGCCGGCACTGCTGCCTACATGGCCCCGGAGCAGGTCGCGGGCGATGCCGGACTGACCACGGCTGTCGATATTCATGCCCTGGGCGCCATTCTTTACGAATTGATCACCGGCGAGCCACCTTATGGCCGCGATGAATGGCTGCTGACCATTCAGCGAGTGCGTGATGACAACCCACCTGATATGCGTCGTGCATGCCCAGACCTTCCACGCGACCTTGAAGCGATCGTGCTTCGATGCCTGGAAAAAGACCCACGCGACCGCTACTCATCAGCCCTGAATCTGGCAGAAGACCTCAGCCATTTTCTGGAAGGTGAGCCGCTGGCCACAAGGCGAAAGGGCCTTCTCGTCGGGCTGGGGCGGGCGGTTTCTCGTCGTCGGGACACCACGACCATGACGTCATGGCCAGCATTTTTCGTCACCGCCGTATCGCTTATCATCAGCCAGACGATTGTCATGGCCGTGCTTCTCAGTGGGGCCAATCCATGGCTGGCTTATGCCGGGCTGGGTTCCCATTTCCTGGGCTGGATTGTGCTTTACTGGCTTTATCTGGTGATGCGTTCCAGCGTTGTCAGCCCGGTTGAGCGAATGTCCACCGGCCTGCAACTGGGCATTATGCTCGCCTGTTTTTCACTCGTGCCAGCCCATATTTACCTGCACGGCAATAATATTCTGCCCATTTATCCGCCCATGACTACCATCTTCGGGCTTGGTGTTTTCGCCCATGGTGCCACTCACTGGGGCAGGCTGTATCTGGTCGGGATCTATATGATGCTGGTGGCGTTAATGATGCCCTTGGTGCCGA
>JBILGL010000257.1:0-6305 GCA_044351075.1 Isosphaeraceae bacterium
TTCGCGGTCGATCAGTGCCTGTGCCAGAGCGTCAAGCTTTTCACGATACTGGGAGCAGATTTCAATCGCTTTTTCATCGGCAGCACGCAGAATACGAGCCACTTCTTCATCAATCACCTGAGCCATGTGCTCCGAATGATCGCGTGGCTCAGACATTTCCCGGCCCAGGAACGGGTGCTCTTCGTTGGCACGGATAAAAATCGGGCCGACACGATCGCTCATGCCCCACTGCGTGACCATCATCCGGGCCATGCGAGTGGCCTGTTTCAGGTCGCCGGCAGCGCCGGCACTCATGTCGCCATAGACGACTCTTTCAGCAGCCCGGCCACCAAATGCCACAGCCAGATCGTCGTAGATCTCTTTCTGGCTGACAAGCATTCGCTCTTCTTCAGGCAGAAACTGAGTCACACCGAGCGCACGGCCACGAGGGATAATCGTCACCTTGTGCACAGGGTCAGCATAGGGGCTCATCCACGCCACAAGAGCATGGCCAGCCTCGTGATAGGCCGTCAGTTCCTTTTCGCGATCGGTAATGATCTCTTCCCGCTTGGCACCCATCAGGACCTTATCGCGGGCAAGTTCAAAATCGGCCTGAGTGACTTTATCCTTATTAGCACGTGTTGCGATCAGTGCCGATTCATTGGCCAAATTGGCCAGATCAGCCCCCGACATGCCCACAGTGCCACGAGCGATTGATTCCAAGTCAACGTCGTCGGAAAGTGGAATCTTGCGGGTATGCACCTTGAGAATCTCAAGGCGGCCCTTTTTACTTGGGCGATCAACGGTAACGTGGCGATCAAATCGACCGGGACGGAGCAGGGCAGGGTCAAGGACATCAGGCCGATTGGTCGCGGCGAGTACAATCACACTCTCGTTGGGCGAGAAGCCGTCCATCTCCGTCAGGATTTGGTTAAGTGTCTGTTCACGTTCGTCGTGACCGCCACCCAAGCCCGCCCCACGAATGCGGCCGACCGCATCAATTTCATCGATGAAGAGGATGCAGGGACTGTTTTCCTTAGCGGTTTTGAACATGTCACGCACACGCGACGCGCCCACGCCCACAAACATCTGAATAAATTCTGAGCCACTGATCGAATAGAACGGGACACCGGCTTCACCGGCAACGGCCCTAGCCAACAATGTCTTACCAGAACCCGGCGAGCCGACAAGCAGAACGCCTTTGGGAATTCGACCACCAAGACGCTGAAATCGTTCAGGACTCTTGAGGAATTCCACAATTTCCTGCAGCTCAGCCTTGGCGTTCTCAAGCCCGGCAACTTCTTCGAAAGTTGTTCGCTGCTTTGACTTATCGTGCCGCTTGGCTGGGCTTTTAATGAAATTGCCCAGAATGCCGCCATCGAATTGGTCACGTGCCCTCCGCATCATCAAGTAAATGAAGAGGATGAAGATGAGGCTTGGGAGCAGAAATGTTACCCAGAGCATCAGGCCCGTGCCGGGCGGAGCTTCGCTATCGATCAGTACGGGTTTTTCGCCGGCTTTATTGACTTTGACCAGATCGTCAACAATGGGCTTGATCAGCTCTTCGCTTGGCAGATAGACGTAGAATTTATCAACGTCCTTGGCCTGGTCTCCGAGCCCATAAGGCTTCTTGGCCCGAAGGCGGCCATAGATTTTGGTGGACTGGTTGGCGAATTCCTCAATATTGTTGCTTTTGACCTGTTCGAGGAACCAGGCATAATCCACCTTGGTTTCGTTGCTTGGCCGGAACGACCAGAGCAGAGCCGCGGCAACACCCACGATCAGCAGCCAAACCCAGGGTTGGGTGGGAGATGGGCCAGATTGCCCATTGCCATTACCCTCGCCGGTTGGCTTCCGTTCCTGGTTTCTTTTCTTCGGCTCTTGGTTTGAATCAGGCTCCGGCATATTCTCTCGTCGCTCTGCTTAAAGAGATTGATCAATATGGCCAATGCGACACATGAACGATTGCCATACGTAAATATTCTATTCCAGACGCCCTGAAGTCGCAAGTTCTGCGGAATTCGTTCAGGACTTATGGCCGGATTCCAGCCATTTTTCGCAGTCAATCGCGGCAGCACATCCAGTTCCAGCTGCAGTAATTGCCTGTCTGTAATGAGTGTCCACCACATCGCCGCAGGCAAAAACGCCCTCAACGCTTGTTGAAGTGGCGTAATTCGGGTATCGGTCGGACCAGTTGGCTGATTTGGCCACGCCCTGCCAGGCCTGGGCAGCTCGTGTCAGAAGGTAGCCATCGTCAGTCGTTTCCAGTTGTCCGCCAAAGACTTCCACATTCGGCTTATGGCCGATTGCGATAAAAAGACCATCGACTGGCAAGTCAGAAGTCTCTCCCGTCACCACATTTTTCAGTTTGATCCCATTCACATGCCGGTTCGGGTCTTCCGTGCCGACAACGGCCTCAACCGCCGTATTCCAGATTGGTTCGACTTTCGGATTCGCTAAAATCCGGTCTGCCATAATCTTGGAAGCACGAAGGCTATCGCGGCGATGGATCAGATAAACTTTCTTTGCAAAACGGGTCAGGAACGAACCTTCCTCAGCCGCCGAGTCGCCACCACCGACGATAGCGACTGTCTTGTCTTTATAAAATGCACCGTCACACGTGGCGCAAGTGCTTACGCCATAGCCCATAAAGTGCATTTCTGTTGAAATGCCGAGTGTGCGGGCAGTGGCACCGGTGGCGATGATCAGGGCATCGGCTTCGTAGGTTTCCTCGTCGGTTTTGACGACAAACGGGCGTTTGGAGAGATCAACTGAGTTGGCGTGCTCGAATCGGGTATCGGCCCCGAATTTCTGGGCCTGGGCACGCATGTTGTCGATCAGGTCGGGGCCGAGGACACCTTCAGGGAAACCGGGAAAGTTTTCAACGGTGGTTGTCCACATCAGTTGGCCGCCTGATTCACGACCTTCCAGCACGACGGGTGCCAGATTGGCCCGGGCGGCATAAATTGCGGCCGTCAGGCCGGCACAACCGGATCCGAGAACGAGCACATGAACTTTCCTGGCCATCTGGGGTGAAGCTCCAAAACGTGACCTGCGATTACTCAAAAGGGGCAATTGGCCGCTTTCATGACTGTCGGCACATAGAGGTTGGCCGGCAAACAAGATTCAGAGTGTGAATCATAAGCAATCATGGCCGCTTCTGACAACGATTCTTTCTGTATCATCTTTGGTAACGAGCCTGAAATTATCTTGATCGGTCGCCAGATCGTACTATAATTCAAATGTTTAACGTTCCAGCCGGCCGGCTCGAAGTCTCTCCTGCCAGGCCACTCTCGTTCAGATGCTCCTACCCAGATCTCGGAAAGGATTTACCACCCATGCCACCTTTCGGATTATTCACTGAAAAGTCGCTGCCGGGTCTTTTTCGCAGGCACTTTATTCAGGCTGGGGCGAGCAGTTTTCTCGGGATGAATCTGCCGACTCTGCTGGCCGCTCAGGAAAAGTCCAAGTCGGAAGGTCAGCTTAATCACAAGCCGAAATCGGTGATTTTTATCCTGATGAGCGGCGGCCTCGGCCAGCTTGATTCATTTGATATGAAGCCCGACGCGCCTGAGGCTCTGCGGGGTGAATTCAAGCCGATTCAGACCAAAACGCCGGGCATTGAGATCTGTGAGCATCTGCCGATGCTGGCCCAGCGGATGGATAAACTGGCCATTGTGCGGAGCATGTCGCACCCGGAAGGCAATCATCTGGTGGCCGTGCATCATATTCTGACCGGGCAACCCTCGATGCCACGCGGCGCGTCGGACCTTGACCGCATCGCCTCGCGAAACGACTTCCCGTGCTATGGTGCTGTGGTTGATTATGTGCGTGGGCCTTCCGGCGGTGTGCCGAATGGGGTGGCACTGCCGCTGAAGCTGATTGAAGGGCCGCTGACGTGGCCGGGGCAGGACGCCGGTTTTCTCGGACCACGGCATGATCCATGGCAGCTTCGTATGCCACCAAGCCAGCCTGACGCCCGCGACGACTCCATCGCGCTGCCTGAGGGGCTTTCCGTTGAGCGGCTGCATCATCGCCACCATCTCCTGAGCCAGACGGGCCTGAGCCTGCCGGGCGAGACCTTCGCCGACCAGCAGAATGCCGCCCTGCGGCTGCTGGGCAATGGCAATGTGGCCCGGGCGATTGACCTGGAGCGGGAAGACCCACGGCTACGCGACCGCTATGGCCGTCACTCGTTTGGCAAGTCGTTACTTATTGCCCGTCGGTTGATCGAGACGGGCGTGCCGATTGTGCAGGCCACGATGGGCATTGTGCAGAACTGGGATACACATGTCGGCAATTTTCCCCGGCTTAAAAACGATTTGCTGCCACCGCTTGACCGTGCTGTTTCAGCGCTGCTGGACGATCTTGAGTCGCGCAACATGCTGAACGATACACTCATTGTGTTGACGGGCGAATTTGGCCGAACGCCACGAATTTCACCACTCAACCCCGGCGATGTGCCGGGGCGCGACCACTGGCCGAAGGTCTTCTCGAGCGTTTTTGCAGGCGGGGGTGTGAAAGGAGGGCAGGTGATTGGCAAGTCCGACAACATCGCTGCCTATCCTGTGACACGCACATTCGGGCCGCCCGACCTTGCCGCTACCGTTTATTCCGCACTAGGGGTAGATACCGCTCTTGAGCTGCGCGATCGACTCAATCGCCCGCTGCGGCTCACAAATGGAGAGGTGATCTCTTCGCTCTATTCCGGTGTAGAGATCTAAAAAATCCACTAATTCTCGCTGGCTTAAGCATCAGGGCCCGTCAAAACGAACGGGGCCCTTGCCTTCCTGCACGGTAAAGCCGGCTTCAGTGGCGGCGACATGGCTTCGATCCACATGGGGCGGCTTACTTTCAGAGTGGCCCCGGTGGCGAGTTTCGTTGTGCTCACCCAGATAGAATTTGGCCACTTCCTTATTGGCATAGATTTCTTCTTCAGTACCGTAGGCGAAAACACGCCCCTCGCGGATAACATACGACCTTTTACAGACTTCAAGAGTCTCTCGGAACTGGTGGTCAGTCAGCAATATTCCGATATTGTGATTTTCGGCAAGGTCCAGAATCTGCTTCTGAATATCCTTGACGGTTTTGGGGTCAATGCCGGCAAATGGCTCGTCAAGCATGATCAGTTTTGGGTCGTTCACGAGGCAGCGGGCGATTTCAAGCCGGCGGCGTTCGCCACCTGAAACGCGGGCCGCATTGGTGCGGCGAATTTTCTGCAGGCCAAACTGGTCAAGCAGCTCTTCCAGGCGTTCTTTGCGTCGTTTTCGGGTGAAATCGGCACGATATTCCAGAATGGCCATCAGGTTTTGTTCGACTGTCAATTGACGAAAGACAGACGAGTCCTGCGGTAAATACCCCATGCCCAGACGCGCCCGCTGATACATGGGCAGATGGGTGATTTCATGGCCATCGAATTCCACCTTGCCATCGTCGGCATCAATCAGCCCGATGGTCATGCGGAAGCTCGTCGTCTTGCCGGCTCCATTCGGGCCCAGCAGGCCGACAATTTCGCCAGTATGGACTTCAAAACTGACACCATCGACCACCTGGCGACGACCATACCATTTTTTCAGGTCACGCACTTCCAGCAGGGCACGGCCCTGGGGCATTGAGGCACTGCTGCCGAAGCGGGCAGCGATGGAATGATCGCTCTGGCCCTGTTCTGATTCGATTCTGTCAGAAACGTCTCTGGATCGGCTGAAAAAACCCATTTCCGGTTGATCCTCCGTGATCAGTTGCCACAAAAATGCCAAATACGATGCTCAGCGAATGACTTTCATCCGTTCGAAATTGGGAATGAAGGGAAAGTCAACGCGCTTCCCGCGAAAGTTAAATTGGAATGCCCAGCTTCCCATTGGCCAGGCATGCGGCCAATAGACCATAAAGGCCTTGCCTACAACCAGCCGTTCAGGCACTTCCCACGATTGTCGATTCGAATCGTCCCAGCCACCCAAGCCGCCCTCGGCCAGCCGATCAGCAGTGCCCCAGGCGCGGCTATCCTTGGAGAGAGGGCTGTTATCGCCCATCATCATGTAGCGGCCTTCGCCAATGGGGAAGTCCTCATGGCGGGTTTCCTTGAACGAGCCAAATTTTGAAGCGTCGGAGATGAGGTCAAAAAAAGCCGAACTATCGACAATCGCGGCACTCCAGAGATTCTCACCGTAGTCAAAACCACTGGGATAAACGCTGTAATAGATGTCTCGTGTCAGCTTCAGGCGACTGACACTCACCTTGCTGTTTTTCACCGCCAGCCCCACCGGCTTCAAGTCAGCCGCCTGCGGGCCTCTGCTTTCGCTGGCTTCTGGCTCATATTCCACGCCATT
>JBILGL010000108.1:0-10105 GCA_044351075.1 Isosphaeraceae bacterium
GAGATGATTGATCCAGAGCGTGAGACGATTATCAACATTCGCAAACCGGAGCTTGAAACGCCCGCCTTCTCGAATCGGTGTTTTGGCCTCGGCAAGCTGTTTGCCGCCACGGATGATCCGGCCCATGCCTGTGGCCAGATCAACCACAAACTGATTCGCTACCCCGGCTTCAATCAACTCGATTCGAAATTCACCAGTCGGCTTGTCCACCTGCAAGAGCACTTCAATCGTCAGGTCGCCCACCCAGTGCGGCTGAAACCAGGCCGATTTGTCGTATGAATCGCGTGTCAGAAAGGTGTTGTAAGCGTAAAAATCAGTAATCAGAGACGAACGTGGCTGCACGGGAAGGGGGCGGTTGGTGGCAATGGCCTTCCACTGCTCAGGGGTCGGCACCCGGTGCTCATACCGCATTTCCTGCCACGTATCGCCCTCGACTGCGGCTTCGTAAAGCCCTTCTTCCAGCGATTTCCAGCCGCCCTCTTCATTTCGCCATCGATTCCAGCGATTGTCGTCCTTCAGGACTGAAGCCCGGTATGCGTCGTCATTCACCAGAATCTGCATTGACTGCTGATGATCCAGCGGCTTTCGCTCAATTTTGAACGGGTCGGTTGAATTGAGCTTGCGTGTCATGATGTCGCCGCGCTCAATCCGCAGCTCTTCATTCGGCATGCCGACCAATCGTTTGATGTAGTTGGTTTCAGGCTCTTCCGGGTATTTGAAAACGGTCACATCCCAGCGTTTTGGCGGCCCACCGCCAAACTTGCGAGGAATATCAAAGAGCGTTTTCAGAACCAGAATCCGGTCGCCACTGTAAACCTGTTCGTTTAGTATCTGGTTGGTGAACCGGCAATTCACACACGTGCCATATGCAATCTGCGACGCCCCAAAACTATCTGACGCATTCACCGAATAAACCACGCCGCATTGGGGGCATGCGTAATCCTTATGCTGGCCAACGAGTGTCGGGGCCATCGATCCAGTCGGAATCACGAATGCTTCAAATGCAAATGATTTAACGACATAGGCAATAATAAAAGCGACGATGAATGATTCAATCGACTCGCGCCGAGAACCCTCATGGCCTTGCTTGACCGGTGTCGTGGTCGCCTGCTTCTTGACGTTTTTATCCGGCGTGGGCATCAGTCTTGTGAACCTGGTTCAGCCTGCGTGCAGTCGTTGCGTATCTTCCAGAAATATTATCAAAGATATTTCGTTTCTACTATGCCAGTTACGCACTATCGAGCAGGCCAGGGCGTGCGGATATAGCCGGAATCGGCAGGGGCCTGATAGGCGATCGCTTCAAGATAAGGTGTGCTCACTCGCTTGCTGCCAGCCAGCCGACTATCCAGCAGGGCATCAAGGGCGCCGCCTGTAAGCTGTGTACGCTCAACAGGATATTGCGGCTTTCCACTGGCGAAAAACTCTTCAATACGCAGTACGAGCGGATTAAAGAAACTTGCCCCCGGCGGCGCCGGTAGATAGACATTGGTGGTCACCGGTTCGGCCTGACCCCTGAGCTTGACGGCGATTGTTGTATCATCAACATAACCATTTGCAATCACAATCTTTCCGATAAAACCATCGGTGTATTCCACTTCGAAATAAATGGGGGTTTTGAGGAATGTTGGCCGATTGGGCGGCGGATTAAATTCTGAGCAACATTGCTGCGGGCTGCCCACATTTCGGCTGTGGCTGCGGCGGGCGGCTTTCAGGAGCAGGTCCATCGACCACCGCCCCGCTTCGGCCGCTTTCCAAACGGCGTCGCCCGTGAGGCAGGTCACGGCTTTGACTCCTTGCGGGCGACCCTTGAGGGCCCTTCGTTCAACAAAAGCCTGAAGTGTTTCAAGTGCATGGAAGCCAAAGATTTCAATCTCTCCGCGCGAGAGCACCAGAACGTCTTCAATATCGGAATCGAGCGGAATTTCCACCTGAGGGTGCCGCCAGGTGATCGGCAGGCTTGAGCCGGCCATCATGGGGAAGTTCAGCTCTTTGCCCCAGGCGACCATCTGGGCCGCTTTTTTACGATCATAAGAAAGGTGCTTGTCGTTAAATACCGGCACAGAGCGGCCACTGGCCCGAAAAACATCAACCACCTCGCGAAAATAATCGAAGCGGGGGTAGAGGGTCTGATATTTCTCATTGATCGGATATTTGCCATGCTCGGCGATGAGCAAAACGGCATCGACAGCGAGCTTATCTCCACCAAGGCAAAGGGCTTTGGTGATGTTTTCAAATTGCGGAATACCGTGCCTTTTGGCGATACCGATCCCAAGGTCTGTCTCGGGTGGGGTTTGCTGAATGTAGATCGAGCTGATTTCGAAGCGATCGGCCGGGTTATGAAACGTATCTTTTTCATCATAAAGCGGGAAGCCATCAAGAAATCGGCCAACAATGTGATAAGAATGAGAAAGGTAATGATAATTTGAACAGAGGGCGGCGACTTTCATTTTTTTTTGACCCTGCTGATTGTTTGTGGCCCCGCCGGCGGCCTCAATGGGCGATGCCGCCATAAGTGATGTTGCCCCAAGTGCTGTATTTGTAATCATTTCACGACGATTCACCGGGCATTCTCCTGTGTGATTGGCTGGTCATGAATCTGGCGATATGTGGCAATGATCAGGCTGCTGATGGCAACGCAGGCAAGCATGGGGCCGTCGATCAGAATGCGGCTTTTCCTGTCGAGCGAATAGCCGGCCAATCGCACGCCGACGCTGATCGCAACAAGCATTGCCGTGATCAGAAAGAGTGCCCAGGCCCGGGCGGGTAGTCGTTTGGGTGTTGGCCGATCTTCGAGCGATCCATTCATCGCATTGACTTCACAGGATGCAGGGGAGTGCGGCTTGCCGGAGTTGATCAAGATGAGGCCATGATAACACGGCCGGCCATGATCAGGTAGAAGCCAGGCGGCCGAAATCAGGGATCGAGAGCTGCCTTAGGTCAACGTCCGATAATCAGTCTTATGGTTAGAAAAGCCCATAGGTCCGTAAGTTTAAGCCTGATAATAGCTTTGTGCGGGATTATCAGGCCGAGTGGCTCAGCGATGCCTGCCTGGGATATTCCGGCAAAGGCAGGATGACTTCAAAGGTGCTGCCATGGCCGCCGGGATTTGATCGATAACGAATTCGCCCATTCATCTGGGCCACCACCCGGGCCAGTCTTGGCAGACCCAGGCCCAGGCCACGGCCGGCTTTGCGGCCGCAGTAAAATGGGTCAAACAGATGCGCTGCGTCGGTCGAGCTGAAGCCGTGCCCTTGATCGCTGATCTGAATCTTGATGATGTTAAGCTCTTGAGTGAGATGGAGTTGGATTATCCCATCCGGCGGGCTTGCCTCGATTGCGTTTCGACCTAGACCCAGAAGAATCTGGCGGAAGCCGTCGGGGTCGAGCTGGTCAGTCTCCATTTTCAATAGTTTTGGCGCAATCTGAGGGCTGAGATCGATCGTCACCTTCCTCCGCTCAGCTTCTTCGCGAAGCTCGCGGACTACGCTTCGGGTAATCTCAGCGGGCCGGAATGGTGCCAGATTTGCTCGCCCAGGTCGGGCAATGAAAATCAAGTCGCGGAGCATGCGATGGGCCCGCAGCGTCTGATCAACAATCGCCTTCAACGCCTGCCGACTTGATGCATCCTGTGTTTTGGCAAGAAGTTGCTGAGCCCTGCCCTGAATCACGGCCAGCGGGTTATTTAGCTCATGCCCAGCGCCTGCCGCAAATTCAGCAAGCGACTCAAATCGCATTGCCTGCGCCTGACTCTCGGAAACGTGATGATCATGACTGACTTCGTCAGCCCATTCGTCCATTCTCTCAAGTGACTTCCACCAGAATTGCTGGAGCGATCGCCAGCTTGTCTGCAAATTATCAAGCCATTGCAGAGAGTTCCCCTGCTCTGATTGCTGATTGTTAAATGATTTATTGGCACGAAGTTGCGATTTTTGTAGCGGGAGCAACTGGCGAGCTGAGTGGTCAATTTCTTCAAGAACTAAGGTGGCTTTTTTCATCCACCTTTCCTGAGCGACCTGTTTCTTGTGCTGATCGATCGAATGAAGAACCAGCCGGACGAGCTGATCGTTGGCCGGGGCGAACATGGCTTCCCGCTTCGCTATTTTTTCAATCTGAAGCTCGATCAACGAAACTTTCGGATCTTTCATGGAGGGGATGGGTCGGGCTGATTTACCCAGGAAATAACAGCTTTGTTGATAGAGCTTTATGGCAGAAATCAATGCAATAGTTAACGGCTCGCCCGGCTCTGCCCCCTGCCCCTTGGCGTAAGAGCCGGGCGTATTTTTGAGGTCTCGCGTAACCCATAAAACCTGGGCCAGCTCTTCCAGCCCCTGCCCTTGCAGAAAAACCTGCGACCAGATTGCCGCCGATGTTCCAAGATACTGATGCTCAATCGACTTACATTCAGCCGGACTTTCCAGAGTCAGCCATTGATGGAATGCCTCCGGCGACTCGCTGGCGATCATCCAGAGAGGACCCTGCAAAAGCAGCGACCAGGCCATGCCCCGAAATGGAAGCGGCGTGCCATGCTCTGCTGCACAGCGTTCGATCGCCGTGGCGAGAAAAAGCCCGGCCTGCCAGAGCTTTAAGAGCGAATCATCGATTTCTTCGCTGCCCGTTGAATGCCAGACCTTAAGTGCAGTGGCGGGCGAATCCTGAGATTCAGAAGAGCTTAAACTTTCAGCCAGAAATACAGCTGGATCAATAAGATATGAACTTTCAGGCAAACCGCACTTTGCCGAATTGTGGACGATCGAATCAGACCACTCTTCCAGCGTCTGCCAAAGCCATGGTAGTTGCAGAGGCAGACGAATCGATCCTGACGGATCTTCAAGCTGGCCCGAATGATATGACACGGACACGGACTCCGTTGTAGCGTCCCCGGCGATCATCTCAAAGGGGAGAATGATAATCGCACTAGTCAATCATTCGGAATGGACCGGGAAAAGTCTTGACCGTTAAGATTCACTGTTCAGGTAAATTTTAACGGTCAGGATGACTTTTCAGGTCAAACAGCCAATTCTTCTTCCGTCATATCGAGAAGATGGCCAATTTTTGACTTTAAGGATTCAATATCAAGCGGCTTGTGCATAAAGCCATCGGCCCCGGCAGCCTTGAGCTCGTCGATTTTGTCTTCTTCGACCATACCAGAGATGCAGATAATCTTGATATCGGCCAGGTTCGGGTCTTTGCGAAGCGTTTCGCAGACGACCTTACCGTTAATATCCGGCAGCATGATGTCGAGGATGATCAATTCCGGATGATATTCGTTGGCCATCTTGCCGGCTGCAAAACCATTGTTAACCGCTTTACATTCAAAGCGTTTGGTCTCTTGCAGAACGTCCGTCAAAAGGTCAACAATCGCTGGATCGTCATCGACGATCAGAACTTTTCGTCGCCCGCTCTCGAGTGAATCCGTTGGTATGCCATGTTCCCGCATGAATTTGATCAACGCTTCGCGCGGAATGCGACGAAACTTCGAACCAGGGACTCGAAAACCTCGGAGCTGGCCACTGTCAAAGCATCGTATGATGGTTTGCTGACTAACTTTACAGATTCTTGCCGCTTCTCCGGTCGTATAAACCGTTTTCAATCCCATTGTTCCCCCTCCGTAAAGGATGCATCGAAATTCCCCTCTTTTGAAGCGATCTTTCACTTCAAAAATCGGAAATTCCGCTGGCATAGACTTCCATTCACTTAGTGTCAATTTGTATCGAATGCGTTGAGTTTGCTAAATTCGATATAATAGGGAAGCTGCACTTTGTGTCAATTCTTTTTTTTAAAAATGGGTGAAGTGTATAAAAGAAGAAGGTATTTATGACTCAGAAGATTGCACAAAAAGGGATTCGACCAGCCAATCTGGGATAAAAAGCCTGATTGGCTAAGATTTACAGTTTATATAAGCATTGATGGTTAATTGTTTGGCGTTTGTTCGGCAATTTTTGGCAGATCATTGCCTTTTTTCAACAAAATTAAGAGCGTGGCGACATCGCCCGGCGATATGCCGCTGATCCGGCCTGCCTGGCCAACTGTCGCCGGGCGGAGCCTGGCGAATTTCTCGCGGGCTTCGAAGCGTAGCGAGGTCATCTGGCTGAAGTCGAGATCACGCGGAATCTGCTTTGATTCAAGTCGGCGAAACTGATCAATATGAAGCGTTTGCCGATCAATGTAACCACTATATTTTGTTTCGGTTACGACATGGCTCACAGCCGACTGGAGCCAATCGGGCGAAGCAAGTTCCGGGGCATGGGTTGCAATATCGGCCCAAGTTGTTTCTGGCCGTCGCAGTAGCTTCTCCAGCGTATTTTCCTGATAGCGAAGCGTGCGGAGACGTTGCTGTAAGTCGTTCGCCTGATTCGATCGCTCTTCAAATCGCTGCCAGCGGGCATCGCCGACCAGCCCAGTGGCCCGGCCCAGTGGTGTCAGGCGGAAATCGGCGTTATCGTGCCGCAAAATCAGGCGATACTCAGCGCGGCTCGTCAACATTCGATACGGTTCTTCTACACCTTTCGTCACCAGATCATCAACCATCACTCCGATATAGGCCATTGACCGATCAATCAGAAGTGGCTCTCTGCCAAGCACATCGAGAGCAGCGTTGGCACCGGCCACCAGGCCCTGAGCGGCGGCTTCCTCGTAGCCGGTAGTGCCATTGATCTGACCAGCCAGATAAAGCCCAGGAACGGTTTTAACTCGAAGCGTGGGTTCAAGTTGAGTTGGTGGGGCGAAGTCATATTCCACGGCGTAGCCGAAGCGCATGATTTCAGCATGCTCCAGGCCTTCAATCCGGCTGATGACGGCCTCCTGCACGTCTCGCGGAAGGCTTGTTGAAATGCCGTTGCAATAATACTCAAGTGTATTGCGGCCTTCGGGTTCGAGAAAAATCTGATGGCGGTCGCGGTCGGCAAATCGAACGACTTTGTCCTCAATCGAAGGGCAATAACGCGGGCCGATGCCTTCAATCTGGCCGGAATACATCGGGGCCCTGTGCAGATTGGCCCGGATGATCTCGTGAATTTCATGATTCGTATGTGTAATGTGGCAATTGACTTGCGGATCAGTAATCCGGTCATTCATAAATGAAAAGGGCACAGGATTCTCATCGCCCGGCTGCGGTTCCAATCGGGAAAAATCGATCGTCCGGCCGTTAAGTCGTGGAGGTGTGCCGGTCTTGAAGCGTTTCAGCTCGATACCAAGCCTTGAAAGGCTGCCCGATAGCCCTTCAGCCGACATATCCCCTGCCCTGCCCCCGCGTGTTTTGGTTTCGCCCGTATGCATGAGTGCCTGAAGGAAGGTGCCGGTTGTGAGCACCACTGCCCCTGCCCGATAGGCAAAGCCGCCACGCACAACGACACCCGTTACCCGGCCTGACTCGACCACCAGCTCTTCGGTCAGCTCCTGCCGCACGGTCAGGTTCGGCTGTTCTTCCACAAGCCGCTTGGCCATAAACTGATAGGCTTTTTTGTCGCACTGGGCCCGCGGGCTGTGCATGGCCGGGCCTTTGGTTTGATTGAGCATCCGAAACTGGAGGCCCGTGGCGTCAGTAATCAGCCCCATGACGCCGCCCAGCGCGTCGATCTCTCGCACAATCTGCCCCTTGGCCACTCCGCCAATGGCCGGGTTGCAGCTCATCTGGCCAATCGTATCGGCATTCAGGGTCAGCAGCGCAGTGCGGCAGCCAAGCCGGGCCGATGCCATGGCCGCTTCCACGCCGGCATGGCCCCCACCCACGACGATCACATCAAATTCATAGGGATCAGGCTTGCTGCTGCCGAATTTCATTTTCTTTTGATGCACCGATCGACAAGGCTGAAGGGCGATCAGCCAGTTATTCGCGTTTGTTTTATTCTAACACGCCACACAACAATTTTGCCTCCCCTTGATTTGTGGCTCATCCAGAACTTGGAAAAGCCTCCTCCATTTTTTGCAATTCCAGATTGCCGAGAAGCTTGCAATCAATTATTCTTGATGGATAGTCACCCATGGATGTGGATGATCCCCCCCCCCCATTACCGGCAACACGGAGGTTCCGTTGAGTTACACCAAAGACGAAGCTCACGTTGAATTTACGCGATGGAGCAAGTCATACGACCGCTCTATTCTGCAAACACTGCTTTTCGGGCCGTCACGCAAGGCCCTGCTCAAACGCATACGCGAGCAGAAGCTTGAAAGCCCGAGGATTCTTGACATCGGCTGCGGCACCGGGCAATTTCCTGAGCTGCTTTTTCATGAAGTGCCGGGCTCGAAGATCTGGGCCCTCGACCTTGTTCGCGGCATGCTTGAAGGCGGCAACGAGCGATGGAATCGGTATAGCAGCCGGGTTGTGGCGGTTCAGGGCGACAGCGAGAACCTGCCGTTTGAAACGGGCACTTTTGACATCCTGACCTGTGCCAACAGCTTTCATCACTACCCCAATCAGGCGAAAGCTGTGGCCGAGATGTGCCGTGTGCTGAAGCCTGGCGGCTGCCTGATGCTGATCGACGGCTATCGCGACGCCCCCTGGGGCTGGTTCATCTACGATTTGTGTGTCGCTACGGTCGAAGGCAATGTGCATCATGCATCTGCCCGGGAAATTCAGGCGATGATGGGCTCAGCCGGATTTGGCAAGGCGGACCAGTTCCGCCACCGGGGCCCTGCTCCATTCCTATTGACACTGGCCCGTAAGCCCGAAACGAAGTTGCCAAGGCCACATATTCTGAATATGGGCAAGCCAGAGGAAGCCGGGCTCAAGCGTCAGGCCAGTTGAAACGAGTCTGCCAAGCTTTAGACTAGCCCGTGAGGCGGTTCGGGGAAGTCGCCGATCCACATTGACTCCTCGGCCGCGAACGGGTTGGCTGGCCCCTTTCGCACAGGCTGCGGCAGGGCTGCGATGGCCGCTTTTGCCAGCACCAGGTCTTCCTGTGTGGTGATCTTGAGATTCAGCGGCGAGCCGGGCACGACCACACAAGGGCGGCCAATCATTTCAAGCAGTTGCACATCGTCGGTGACGTCCCAGCCCTTTTCCTGCCGGGCCTGATGTGCGGCTTCCAGCCAGTCTCGGCGGAAAACCTGTGGTGTCTGGGCCTGATAAAGCCCGGCTCGTGGCACTGTGCCCGTTACTTGCATGCTTGTCGGGTTAACACTTTTAAGTGTATCAACCACTGGAATGGCCAGCAGGCTTGAGCCATGCTCAACGGCCGCTTGAAAAACACGATCAACCCACTCACGGGCCAGGCATGGGCGAGCGGCGTCGTGCACGGCGATGTAGTCGCAGGCCGGATCAGCCGCAGCGACGGCTTTTGAAACGGTTTCAAAGCGTTCGCGGCCCCCGTCGATGATCGTCAGCCCAAGAAAGGCAATGTTTGCGCCATAGCGCCGCATAAAAAGCTCGCGATCATCAGGCGCGATGGCCACAATAATCTGCCCGACATCATCGCGATTCAGAAATGGCTCAACCGACCTCAGCCAGACGGGCCTGCCATCGATTTCGCTGAAGATTTTCTTTTCTTTGGCATTCCCGAATCGAGACGAAGACCCAGCGGCAGGTAAAATGACGGCAAATCGGGGCATAGGGCAAGGCACCTTGCTTCATTCGGGCATGGAAAGGTCAAAGCTCTTTTATTTTCAGGGTACTGGCCCGTAAGGTCAATCATAAAGGAATAGACTTCGCTTGAAAATATAAGAGGAAAATTGGCCAAATCGAAAGAGCCCACTGCCCTTTGGCCGAGTGAATTGTGGTATGGACTCGATTCTGAAACGTGCAATTTTTGATTTGATTGTCTTTTGAATCATCGACTGATTACACTGATGTCAAATCAGATGCCTTAAAAGTCAGGTGCAGATTAATGCGAGAGATCGGCCAGCTTGAATCAGAAAAATCTGCCGCAATTTTCAGTGATTACCTGCTTGCCCGAGGGGTCAGGACGGAAATCCGACAAAATGCCAGTGGGGTTGGGGTCAGCCTCTGGGTGATCGACGAAAATCGGCTGGCTGAATCGCGTTCCGCGCTCTCTGAATTTCTGGCGAACCCGAACGACTCACGATTTGCCAATTCAGCGCGGGCAGCCAACGAGATCCGCAAGGCCGAAGTCCGGGCCAACAAAGAATATGCCCGCCGAGTGACCGATGC
>JBILGL010000335.1:0-5221 GCA_044351075.1 Isosphaeraceae bacterium
CATGAGCGAGGCTGGTAGATAGACCCGGTTATTGGCGTAATCCTCCGCGACGTCGCGGAGGATATTGGTGCGCTGAAAGGCCAGGCCGAGTCGCGAGGCAAGTGCTTCCGCTCGGCCTTCCGCCGGGTCAAATCCCCAGATATAAAGGCAGCAAAGGCCAACGGCCGAGGCAACATGCCAGCAATATTCCTCAAATTCGGCTTCCGTCTGAATGCGAACGGCACCAAGATCCCACTTCATGCCGTCAATGACCGCATGCAGATATCGGGGAGGAATTTCATATCGGCTGACGGTATCGGCCAGGGCAGGGAAGCCGCTCCATGAGGCTTGTGCAGGCGTGTGTCGATCGTTTTTCAGGCATTGATCGAGTGCGATTCGCCAGTTTTCAAGTGCTTCAGAGCGTGCGGCTTGCGACATGCCGGGCGCATCGGCGATGTCGTCCGTCTGGCGCATGAAGGCATAGATGGAGCACATCGCACGCCGGCGATCGTGATCGAGCAGCCGAAACGACCAGTAAAAATTCCGGGCCTGAGCTCGGGAGAGCTCGCGACAGAATTGATAACTGACTTCAAGTGAAGTATTTATCGATTCGGAGACGAAATTCTGGCTGGTTACGGGTGAAGCGGACTTGATGGACGGCAAGAGGTTGGACCTGGATTGAATCTGCTGAAACAGTATTGGTTGTGTTCAAGAGTGAGAGGCGACGGGAAATGATCAGGGCAGGGGCCTTTCGGCGAACGATTGCCAGAGCAGGCGTGCCATGAGTCGAAGTTGTTTTATCTTCCCGAGCCTTGGCCGTCGGGTCAATATATCAAAGCCTGCGTTTTCAATGGCGTCGAGTGTCGCCACCCCGCCTGCATGAAAAAGCCGTAAAGCCAGCCCCGCTCGCCCACTCAATTTTTTCGTTAATGGACGACCGGAATCGAAAAGCAGGCGTGTTTTGGCGACTTCTTCCGCAAGCATTTGCCGGAACGCAGCCGATGCGGGAACCTGCCTGAGGTCTTCTTCCGTAAGTTCATATTTTGCAAGCGACTGCGCAGGGATATAAATGCGTCCTTTCGCGAGATCTCTGGAGACATCCTGCCAGAAATTCGCCAGCTGCAGGCCCGTGCAGATATCGTCAGACATTTTCAGATTATCTGATGTAGCGTGGCCGAAGAGACGCAGGACCAGTTCGCCAACGGGGTTCGCCGACCTCTGGCAATAATCGACGAGCTCAGCATCGTTTTCAAAGCGGGTTTTATATTGATCCTGCCGAAATGCCGAAATCAAATTCTGAAAAGGATTTATGGGCAGATTGTGCTGTTTGATTACGGGCGACAAAGCGACATAAACCGGATGTCTGGGAGGGGGAGAATCTGGCGTAAAAACTGCGATCAGCTGATCTTCCCACCACTTGAGGAGGCTGGTCGAGCGATCGGAATCGCCAGTCTCATCGCCCAGGTCATCGGCCCATCGGCAAAAGCCGTAAATGGCTTCAAAGGATTGTCTTAGGTGTGGTGGTGTGAAGAGCCCGACAACGACAAAGTTTTCGTAATGAGAGCGGGCCAGCAAGCGGCAATATCTTTGTGCAAATTCAAGTGAGGGCGGATTTTGTAACAAATCAAGAGGGGCTGGCCCCCAGCTTGATAATTCTTCTTCCAGATTCATCCTCGCTGGCTCCATCCCGGGCATTTTTTGGATTGATCATTGCAGCAATTTCGCTTGCGTTCGGGCTTTCATTTTGCAAAAATCATGCTGAAAGAGAAAGTCGTGGTTTTCGCGATGCCGAAAGCCCTTCCTGTCCTTTCGATCCTTCCTGGAAAAGATCAAAACTTTTTCACCTCGCCTAGACTGACTTCAAGTCTTGTCAGATAAGGAATTTATGATCATGACGACGATTTCCCGCCGGCTGGCGATCAAATCCACAATCCTTGGCCTTTTTTCGGCAGCGGGCTTACGCCTTCAAGCTGCAGACGAAGGATTTGTAAAGCTCTTTAATGGCAAGGATATCGATGGCTGGGTCAAACCAGAGAGCAGCGATTGCAGTTTCTCCGTGGAAGACGGAGCGATTGTCGGCCGCACCAATGGCAAGCTTAAAAAGAACGAATTTCTTTGTACGCCAAAGGCTTATGGCGATTTTGTGCTGAAGGCCAAGGTCAAGATTCGCAATGGCAACAGCGGCATTCAGTTCCGCAGCGCAAGGGCGGCTGACGGAGCGGTTTCGGGCCCCCAGGCCGACGTTGCAGATGGTTACTGGGGTTTGCTTTACGAAGAACGCCGCCGCGGAATTCTGGAGCGATATCCCAAGGAAGAAGCTGAAAAGCTGGTGAAGAAGGACGACTGGAACGACTTCCGTGTTGAAGCACGTGGCAAGCATGTCCTGATTTTTATCAACGGGACGAAAGTGATCGACCGGAAAGATGACAAATTTGATGACAAGGGAATCATCGCACTTCAGGTGCATGTCGGCCCGGCCATGCAGGTCAGCTATAAAGATATTGAAATCAAGGAATTAAGCTGAGATTTCAAACCATCTCAAGTCCGTTGAAATCGAGCCGGTTCAGCGACCGGCTTGATTTGTTATCGATTGTTGAGAAAGGTTTGGGAACAGAAATTAATCTTCCGTCGAGCCGGCGACGTTTTTTGATTTGATCATGATCTTGGTGGTGCCCTGCTGGACGACCTGTCCTTTTTGATTGAGGACTTGTTTGGTCCAGGTGACGATTCCACGCCGGCCTCTTGATCGAGGTTCGAGGCCAGTGACGGTATTTCGGACGAAGATGGTATCGCCAAAGAAAACTGGTTTAAGAAATTCCCAGTTTTCAATTGAAAGAAATGCAACTGTTTGTGTTTTAGGGGCATAGATACCGAGGCCGCTGGCGATGGAGAGGACCAGCAGGCCATGGGCGATGGGTTGACGGAAAGGGCCATCGGCTGCCGTCTGATGATTCATATGAATCTGGTTGAAATCGCCCGAGACACCGGCAAACATTGAGACTTCGGCCTGGGTGACCGTGCGGCCTGCCGATTCAAAGGCGTCTCCCACCTGAAGCTCATCGAAACCGATCCAGAACTCGGTGTTACGGATCACCGGCTTCTCCAGCCCACCATCACTCATTTCGCAGGTTCCCAAATCAGAACAGTAGGAATTGTTGCGGCGAAAAATCGCGGAAGACCCTTCCGAATTCATGGCGTTTTGAGACACGAATTTTTGTCGGTCAGCAGTTTCAAGTCAAGTTCAATTGACGGGTTCGATGAACGGATTTTGACTTTGTGTTTTTTTTCACGAATCTTGACGGGAGAGGCAAGAGCACTCTGGACAAAGACGAGGGAGTACCGATAACATATCGAAGATGCAGGAAGATCTTTGGGATGGCGGATTGATTCCGGAACGCTGGAAAGTGGGTTCTGATTTTCCGAATTTTCGTGAAAATCGATTTTTGGAAGTCTGAATCGAACTCTATTGCCGGACTCAAGATAATTCGCTCTCGCACTGATTCTGATCTGCGGTATCAAATTTGCCTACAATCATGCTGATGGCGTGATTGTCAATATTTGAAGTGGAAAGAATGATCCATGGCTGATCGTCCAAGTGTCAATGATATATTAGCCAAGGCAAGGGCTGCCAAATCTGGAGCTGCGGAATCAGAGCCTGCAGCGTCGGCCCCTGCACCTGCGGCTCCCGCGAGTCCGGCCCCCGTGGCTGCTCCGGCACCTCTGGGACGTCCACTGACTTTGAAAGAAAAGCTGGCAGCCGCCAAAGCGACAGCGGCGGCCCCTCCGGCTGCAGCGGCACCGGCAGCTGCGAGTGCGGCTCCTGCGGCGGCAGCATCTGCCGCACCGGCGGTGAAAGTGCCGACTCCAGCAGATCTTGGCCGACCTTTGACACTGAAAGAGAAACTGGCGGCTGCCAAGGCAGTTGGCGGGGCGGGTGGTGGCGCTGCGGCTGCGGCCAAGCCGGCGGCCCCTGCGGCTGCGAAACCTGCGGCGGCAGCGCGTGAATTGCCTCCGCTGGCGGAGATGAACGATCCGCGAGATCTGGCAGAGGCGCTTCGGCAAACGGCTGCGAAACCTGCAGCAGGTGCGGCCAAACCGGCTGCGAAGCCGGCGGCAGCCAAGAAGGAATCAGTGGAATTGCCGCCGCGACCTAATAAGATTGCGTCGATGGCATCGCTGCAGGGAACACGTCGTCGATTTATGATCGGCTCCATTCCGGCGGCTGCATGGCTCGTGATTGCCTGGTCCACATTTACGGCGGCTCTGGTTGCTTTCAGTGCGATGCTTGGCCGTTTTTTCTTTCCCAACGTGTTGGCTGAACCGCCCAGCACGATTAAAGTCGGGCCAACGACCCAATTTGAGCCTGGCGAGGTGAATGAACGCTGGAAAGCGGAGTGGGGTTTCTGGATCGTCCGATCAGTGTATAACGGTCAGGATATGCTTTATGCACTTTCGACGATTTGTACACACCTGGGTTGTCCACCGAACTGGCTGGCGGGTGAGCAGAAGTTCAAGTGCCCATGCCACGGTTCAGGATTTTATGTGTCGGGAATTAACTTTGAAGGTCCGGCCCCGCGTCCTCTGGAGCGTTTTAAGGTCTCTGTGGGGGATGACGGCCAGATTGTTGTTGACAAGTCTCAGAAATATCAGGAAGAGCTGGGTCAGTGGAATGATCCTGACAGCTACATTCCGGTCTGATGCTGCTACCGGCTGATTTTTCAGCCGATTTTGTGTGACTCAATATATTGATACCGCCCCGGGGCATGAGCAGGGAATAGATCGAATCAGTCATGTCAATCGCCGAAAAGATCACAGAAAATCAAATCTGGAAAAGCGTTTTTCGTCACCCGATGCCGACCGACCGTCTAAATCGGGTGGTGGTGATGCTGACCAACTTCTTTCTGCACCTGCATCCAGTAAGCGTACGCCGTCAGGGGATTGCCCTGAGCTATACCTGGTGCATGGGTGGCACAACGTTCTTCCTCTTCCTGGTGGAGGTTGTGACGGGTGTGCTACTGATGTTTTACTATCGTCCGACGCTGGAACATGCGTATAACGATATCCTGAACCTCCGTGATGTTACGACACTGGGCATTCTGCGAGAGCTGCACCGGTGGGGTGCCCACGCGATGGTGATTGCCGTCTGGCTGCACATGTATCGCGTGTTTCTGACTGGGAGCTACAAGCCCCCGCGTGAGTTTAACTGGGTCGTTGGGACGCTTCTGCTGGTTTTCACGCTTCT
>JBILGL010000672.1:0-16378 GCA_044351075.1 Isosphaeraceae bacterium
GCCGTTGCCTTCGAGCGTGCCACCATTGACCGTGACGCTCTGGCGAACGATTGAGCCGCTGTTGAGCGTGGCTGTGCCAGCCTGAACAGCCAGCGAGCCGCTGATGACATTCGCCAGCGTCAGTGTGCCGTTGACCACATTGGCATTACCAACCAGATTACCGCTCGACTGAATCGTGGCAGAACCGGTGTTATCAACCATCAGGTTGCCGCCGAACTGAATGTTGGCGTTGAGTGTGCCGGTGCCGTTGACCATGAAGTTGCCGGTGGCTGTGCCGCCGGTCAGCGAGAGACAACCAGCCGAGACCAGGACGTCATTATTGATGATGTTCGAGCTGACGACATTGCCACCATTGACTGTCAGGCCAGTGATGGTGCCGGCATTGGTCATATTGCCGCCAGTGACCAGAACCGGGGCATTCACCACACCCGAGGCATTGATCGTGGTGGTGTTGCCCGTCTGGGTCAGGCCGTTGAGGGTACCGCAGACATTCAGGACACCATTGGATGTCGTCGTTCCCGAGATTCGGCCGCCGCTCTGAACGTCGATCTGGCCTGCAATCAGATTGGCCGAACCGACCAGATTACCGGACGATTGTATGTTGACCGTGGCTGTGGTGCCATTGACAGTGAGCGCACCACCGAAGCCGGCATTGGCGGTGAGCGAGCCACCAGTGACCATAAAATTGCCGGTCTGGGTTGAAGTGTTATTAAGAGTCAGGGCACCTGATTGAACATAGACGGTTCCACCGATCGTGCCATTGTTTGTGACGGTGCCGCCATTGACCGTGAGATTATTCACGGTGCCGGCAATGTTCATGGTGCTGCCGTTGGCATAAACCGGGCCAACCGCATTGCCGGACGACTGAATGTTGACCGTACCGGCAGTCTGAGTCAGGATGCCGCCAAATGTAATATTGGAATTGAGGGTACCACCACTGACAGTGAAGTTGCCGGTAGCCGTACCACCCGTCAGGCCAAGCGTTCCGGCACTGACGTTGACCGGACCATTAATGGTACCGTTGCTGGTGGCTGTGGCGCCGTTGACCGACAGGCCACTGACGGTGCCATAGATATTCGTGGTGCCGCCGTTGGCGTTCAGGGAAGAACTGACAGTGCCACCAACATTGATTGTTGTGGTGTTTCCAAGCTGGGTCAGGTTGGAAAGCGTGCCGCAGACGTTCAGAACGCCGTTGGAAGTGGTATTCCCGGTGATCTGGCCACCGCTCTGCACATTGATCGTGCCCGAAACCAGATTGGCCCAGCCGGCCAGATTACCACCCGACTGAATATTGGCCGTGGCGGCTGTGCCGTTGACTGTCAGATTGCCACCGAAAGCGGCATTGGCGGTCAGTGTGCCGCCGGTGACAGTGAAATCACCCGTCTGGGCGGAACCCTGATTGAGTGTGACCGAACCGCTTGCAATCGAAACGCTGCCAAGAATTGTGCCGCAGGAAGAGACCGTGGAACCATTGACACTCAACTGGGCGACTGTACCGTTGGTCTGAATGTTAAGCGTGCCGCCGTTGGCCGTGATTGGGCCAGTCACATTGCCAAAGGCACCGATATTGGCCGTAGCATTCACTGAAGATGACGGCAGAATGAGTGTGGCAACCGTGCCTTGGGAGCTGCTGTTGGCACCATACACGTTGAGCACACCACTATTGACCGTGGCTGTACCCGAGACACCGGCACCGGCACCGATATCAACCGTCGAGTTGTTGTTGACGATCAGGTTCGTGATCGTGGTGTGGCTGACGGTCAGCGTGCCGTTATTTGTTACCGTACCCGTCACATTACCGTACTGCGAAATGTTGCCGGTTCCATTGGCACCGATGAAGAGGTTGGCCATCTTCGCTTCGCTGGCACCAGAACCTGTGCCATAAACGTTGAGGGTGCCACCCAGAACACTGGCCGAACCGGTAACATTACCACCGGCTGTGACACAGCTCACCCCGCCAAGGACATTGAATGTGCCGGTCACGCAACCGCCCACCTGGAGCGAAGCATTGGCATTGATCGTGCCCGTGACAAGGCTATTGGCCCCCAGCACGGTGCTTCCGCCGGTGAGGTCGAGATTCGAGAGGGTGGAGACGCTGGATGTCGTACTATTGGCAAAGAGCGAGCCGCCGGTCACGGTCGTGTTACCAGTGACATTACCGCCACCGATAATCGATGTCGTACCGTTGTTGACTGTGAGCGTGCTGGTGATGCAACCGCCGTTGACAGTCAGTGTGCCATTGGAAACAGTCGAATTATTGACGACACCGTTGGCGGCAACATTGGCTGTGCCGCCAGTGCTGACCGTCAGGCAGGCGAGCTTGGAAGTGGTCGATGTTGATGAGTAAACATTGAGCGTACCGCCCGAAACGGTTGTCTGACCGGAGACATTGCCACCTTCAGTGATGCAGGTCGTGTTGCCGACAACGTTCAGCGCACCAGTCACACACGCCCCGCCTGTGACCAACAGTGGACCATTGGCCGAGACTGTGTTAGAAACAACGCCATTAGCCCCGATCGTCGCCTGGCCACCGTTCACGGTCAGGCAGGCAATGGTCGAGGCAGGTGTGGTGGTGCTGTTGACGTTGAAAGTGCCGCCGTTGACAGTCGTCGTCCCAGTGACATTACCGCCACCAGTGATTGATGCACTGCCGGAATTGACCTGAAGTGTGCTGGAGATTGAGCCACCATTGACACCCAGTGTGCCATTGCTGACTGTGGCGTTCGAGACAACACCGTTAGCCGAGATATTGGCCGTACCGTTACTGTTGACCGTCAGGCAGGCGAGAGTTGCCGTTCCCGTGGCGGCATAGACATTCACAGTGCCGGTATTAACCGTTGTTGTACCACAGACAACACCGCCACCAGTGACATCAACAGTGCCGCCATTGACAGCCAGTGTACTTTGGAGCTGATTAGCCACATTGAGCTGACCACCCGTCACATTGGCCGCACCAACCACATATCCAGCGGAAAGAATGGATGCCACGCCATTATTGACCGTAAGTGTGGACGAAAGTGCGCCGTTTGCATTGAGCGTTGTTCCGGAGTTATTGACGGTGGTGGCACCGACAATATTGGAACCGGCAGCTGTATTCGTGGTGCCGGAATTGGCGGTGAGCGAGCCGCTGACAACACCTGCGGAGGCAACCGAAGTCGTATTGCCAATGACCGTCAGGTTACCGCCAACCGTACCATTGACCGTCAACGCACCATTCGAAGTGACGTCGCCGCTGGTCCGACCATACTGGCCGATGTTGGCCGTGGCGTTGGTATTGACCGTCAGGGATGAGATCACGGCATTCGAAGAACTCGTGCCGTAAACATTAAGAATGCCAGGGGCATTAACCGTTGTTGCACCCACAACATTGCCACCGGCCACCACACAGGCCGTGCCGCCATTGACATCAACGGTGCCAGACGAACGTCCACCAATAATCAGGCTGCCATTCGCCAGATTGGCGGCGCCTGTGACATTGCCGCCAGATTGCACATTGGCGGTGCCGTTATTGACCTGAAGCGTACCCGCCTGCGTTCCGTTGATATTCAGCGTGGCGTAGGTCGTAACATTGCCGGTCACATTGCCGTTGGCATTAATATTGACCGTACCATTGTTGGTGATGACCGGGCCAGACAATTCGCCGATGACGAGATCGCCAATGCGACCATAGAACGTCGAGTTGGTCCCGTTAACGTTCAGCGTACCATTGCTTACCAGTGTCAGACCGTTGACGATCCCGCCTGAGAGAATTGTCGTCGTTCCGCCAAGTGCGGAGAGGTTTCCGGTGATATTACCGGCAATCGACATCGTCGGGTTGGTATCGAGACCGACACCCACATCGCCATAGATCAACGCACCTGATTGAATCTGTACATTGGCATTATCAGAGACACCTAGTGCATAGCCACCAGCGCTTAAAGCGTTTATCGTGCCGTTGGCGATTAACGTCGAATTGTTGTTTACAAAAACCGAATTCGAGAAAGAGCCGCTGTAAAGATTTGCTGAGGAGAAGTTATTGAGGGCAACCATACCGGAGGCATTTCCGGTCGCATTTGCTCCGAGGCTGGCATAGCTGTTAAGCGTAGAATTGTTGTAGAGAACAACCAGAATCGATTCCTCTACACCGAATGTCGTACAACTATTAAGTGTCAGTGTTCCATTGTTAACGATAATATTCGTTTGAATCCCGTCGCCATTAATTGTACCGTTATTGATCGCGACTGTTGTTGATCCATCAATTGTCAAATCCGAAACATTACCGCGATTGAGGAACGATCCACCGCTGATATTAGTGGTCGTGGAAACGGTACCACAGGAATTAATGGTCACACAGGAACTGGAGCCGGATTGATTCAGCGTCGGAACAGTGCCATTGACCGTCAGGGTGCCGCCGGAGACATTGGCGGTCCCACCGATCGAACACGCATTCACTGTACCGCCAGACTGATTCAGCACACTACTGCTAGATCCGATATTGCCTGATGCTGCGCAGGCTGTGACGGTACCGCCAGAGACGTTGAAGTTGGCTAATTGAATCGAAGAGGGAAGTAAGTTCAGAGTACCGCCAGAGACATTGACGGTGTTTGTCAGGGTACCGCCCTGATTAACAACGCCCGAAGATCCGGTAAGGTAAAGATTTGCAACCTGAGCACTTGTCTGGATGGTCAGTGTACCAAAGCCAATAGTGGCATTATTAGTGACACTTGAGGTACCGGCCAGACAGGCAACCGGAGTACCAGAAATGGTATTGAGGTCTGTCAAACACGAATTTGTGATGACTAAACACCCTGTTCCAGTCAGATTCACTGTGGAAAGGTTACTGCTGGAGGTGATCGTACCGCCGTTGGCGGTGATTGTTCCAGAAACAATAGCACTTGACTGGATCGCCAGGGCTCCCGCGTTGATTGTAAACTGGGAGGTGGTGTTCGAGAGTGATCCGAGGGTCACACAACCATTCTGAATAATAATTGAGCTGCCGGTTAGGCAGCCAGTGGTGGTAAGGCAACCATTGGTTACCGTAATATTTCCACTCGCCTGACCATCAATAATGTTAAGTTGGGAAACGGTTTGATCGAGAGTTACATCTCCTGAAATCACAGTCGGAGAATAAACATTGACATTGGAAAGACCAAGAGTGTAACTGCCCGACTGGGCGGAAGAAACCGCAAGATCAATCTGAGTGGGCAGCGGACCATCCGAGAAGCTGAGTGCCTGACTCAGGTTTCCACTACCTTGCACATTGATTGTACCGAGATTCAAGCCCGTTAATGTGGATGCATTAACAGCATTATTCAGGTTAAATGTCGCAATTCGATTAATGGAAAAGTTACTGAAGGCAGAACCGGCCGTATTATTTATAATATTTCCGGTAATGTTCAGCGTACCTCGATTGACTGGCAACGAAGCACCATTAATCGCAATTGAGGTAATTGAGTTGGCCGAGGTAAAGGTGGCAGTGCTAGTGCCAGTTATGAGCAGGTCGTTATTAGAGAGATTGGAATTAATATTAACAATGTCTGATGCCGCATCAGTCGTAATTGTTAACTGGGTTCCACTCAGGTTGATCGATACCACCGGCAACCAGCGCTGCTCAAGCTCATCGAGCATGTCACGCAGCGATTTGACCTTAACCCGCTCGGCCACTTCTGCAAGACGACGCTGACGCTTCTGAGAGAGTTCGCCATTGTTGCTCTTGATCAGTCCAAAAATCTTGCCGAGTACGCTGAAAGGGGCCATCTTTGGGAACTCCTCAGTCTGACTACGTGATGCAATGTCTCGTTCGTAATTTCTGCCGTATCGTGAGCCCGAATGGGCTCATACTTAATATCTGTCTGTCTGACCTGATTCCAAATTCTGAAGCATCGTTTCAAACCAGTCAGGTTCGCATTCGAATTTCAGACTCAAAATCATGATGCTGTTCCAACGTTGATGTAAGTACATGTTGAGAACGCACAGGAGAGCCGGTAGCCGGATCGCCTGACATTCAACAAAGCCTTGAGATTGAAGACCTTAGGACGTGTGAGTGGACTTCTTCGTACGATTCCTGACGCTTTTTTCTGAGAGAAAAGGATCTATTCAGGTAACCCATCATAACCCGAAAGACCACCAATTCAAGTCATTGGAAAAAAAGCCAGATCAGTCGAGAACAATTTGATGATGAAAATCAACACTGCCTCATGCCAGATCTGGCCAGCCTGATTTTTCCTTACGGGATGAGTTTGTAGATGTAAGTGACCTTTCGAGGTGTACCATTGACTACAATTTCACCGGCCGTTGGAATGAAAATCCAATTGTAGCTGGAGAATTGCATATCCAGCGTATCGGCTGAACCATCATCAAAGACCGTTCCCTTGATCGGGTCAGAGGTACTATTCGCAGTGAAGAGTGCGATATTATTGTAAGTCGTGTTACCAGGTACCAGAACCTGAACACCGGTGGTGGAAAGCGAGTTCGCAGTGTTGTCAAACTGGGCATCCGTTTGATTTCCGGTCGCCCACTGATTCATCATGCTGCGAAGCACAAATGGTTTGTACTGGGATGGAATACCATAGGCAGATGTAGTTCCGCCCGTATCGAAATTGACATAGCCACTAATGCTCAGGTTATCGCCTTGGGCGCCACGAATCGTATCGGAGCCGAGGCCACCAATCAGAATGTCGTTGCCAGCCATACCCAGAATCGAATCGTTGCCTTCACCGCCATCCAGAATATTGTTGCCGGCGTCACCAGTCAGGAAGTCGAAGCCAACCGTTCCATAGGCGTCACGGATATTCGAGACGCGGCCAGCGGAGGTTCCACCGATGCCTGTGCCCATACCGTTGGTCAGATCAACTCGCACACCAGGAGAAGTCGAACTGGTGCTGCTGGAGAGGAAACGGGAGTAATCCAGTGTGTTATTGCCGGACCCACCATTCAGCGAGCCGGACAGTGAACCACCTTGACTCATCACGAAAGTGTCATCGCCTGTCCCGCCCCTGAGATTCTCAATCGAGACAAAGCTATCAATGATACTGAGCTGAGCTGTTGAGTTCGCAAAGTTGTAATAGCTTACAGAGCCAGCACTGGAACCAGAGATATTGGCCAGCAGGGCCTGGGTTACATTGAACGACGTATTGGCACCACTGGTCCCATTGAAGTTCAGCTGGTCATTACCATTGCCACCATTCACGAGGCTGAATGTTGTATTCGCATCGGTGACACTGAAAATGTCGGTAAAGCCATTACCATAGACCTTGTCGATATTCGAGAAGCTCGAACGGGTCGTGGTGTTGCCCCGATTGATGAAGGCAGAACCGGAACGACCGGCCGCCAAATCAATATAGTTCACAGAATTCGGGCCGGATCGGAATGTGTTTACGCCAGCTTCACCGTTGTAGGTGCTGAGGAAGGCATTCGCCGCAGCAATCGAGAGTGTGTCATTGCCAGCACCCGAATTCACCGTCAGTGGCTGAGGTGCGGAAATCGTGAAGACGTCCACCCCACTGCCTGTCGCAATCACACCACCCGCCATCGTACTGTTGGCTGCCAGAACAATCGTGTTATTTCCAGCCGAACCAGCCGTCGTGCCGATTGATGCGTTGAATGTCAGGCCAGACTGGCCGGTAATGTTCAGGTTGGAAGTGCCCAGCGGAGTAAAGCTAAGCGAACCACTTCGCACCGTCAGCGTATTATTGTCAGACGATGAAGCGTAGTTCATTGTCAGCGAGGTTGTACCCGAAATACTGCCTATCGAGGCAAGCGAACTGGTGCCGGTTACATTGTTAAACGTCACTGCACCGGTATTGGTCAGGTTTACACCTGTGCCAGAGCCGTTGAGCCTGATGTCGGTTAAGGTTGCCGTTTTGCCAGTGCCGGAGACAGTGATTGCTGTACCACCGGATGGTGACTGCAGAGTCGCAGGATTTCCGGCCACATTGCTGCCGATCAGGATCGATCGATTCGTGCTCAGCGAAACATTGCTGAAGGTGGTACCACCCTGGAAGTAGAGGGAACCGCCGTCATCAATCAGGCGTGCTGCGTTGTCAAAGATCGTGCCACTGGTAACCAGAAGGTTGCCGAAGAGTAAATTATTCGTCCAGCTGGTGGCCGTGATATTCGCGGCATTCGATCCATTGGCAGTCAACACGGTCTGGCCGGAGGAGGCAGGGAAACTCGCTGTGCCATTGGTCGGGCCGGTCAGTGTGAAGCCCTTGTCAACCGTAAATGTGCTGTTGTAGGTTCCAGCCGCAATCGAAACGGCACCATTCGGAGCGGCCGCAACCGCTGCACCGGCCAGAGGAGCACCACCCGTCGGGGTGTAGGCAGCCATCTCGCCGAACGCATCGATACCAATCGTGTAAGAGGTGTTTCCAACAGTCACGAAGGCACCGAAATCAAGCTGGTCAGGATTCGACCAGGTCTGATTAACCACAACGTTTGGAACCTTACCTAACGCATAATTGTAAATCAGAGCAAAGTCGTTATAGGGCGATGCCGTGCCAAGCTTGTAGGTGGCATAGAAACCCTTGTCAGTCTGCCCGGTTACTGAGAAATACTGGCCAGCCAGCAGGGTTGAACCATTCGAATTACGGAAACTTCCAACGATCGGATTACTTGATGTTCCGTTCGTATTGTTAATCAGTGAGAGGAAATTACCAGTATTCAGGCCTGAGTTGCTGAAATTACCGTTGAGTGAAATATTCGCTATGGCGTTGCCAACACTGATCAAACCTGAGGTGTTGATCTGGTCGCCCGTCGTGACTCCCACACCAGCGTTCACCCGGAAATTCATGGTGTTATTGGCACTCAGGCTGATGCTGTCAACCGTAATGTTACCATTAACATTACCGAGTGCCGTATTCGTGACCGAATTCGCGCCGATGATGTTAATCGAGAGGTTGCCAGCAAAGCCGCCAAGCTGCTCGGCGTAAGTCGCATTAGCAATGGAGATGGTGCTGTTACCACCCGATGGCTGCAGGTAAGAAAGACCAGTGGAGATATTCGCTGCGGCGGTGAGACCGTAAGTCAACTGCTCAGTAACACCCGAAGGATTCACGTAGTTGACTGGATCGCCGAAGTAGGAGCCATTCCAGTTAGAGTAAACAACAACGTTTGTCACATACTGAGGCACGCTGACAAGCACAAAGTCGTTGCGATTCGTTCCGGTGATGCCCTGATACAAGGTCGCAAAGTATTGGTTGGGAGCCAACTCGTACCGACCCTGATCAGCCAGTACGGAAGGAGCATTCGCTCCAACGACCGTTGCCCGGAATGTGCTTGTCGGGGCCGTGGTATTAGACGGAATCTGATTAATGACCTTGAATTGATCACCAATCGTAGGAGTGAAACCCGTGTTTGAGTAGGAAACAATGGCATTGGCAAAATTGACGGGCACGGTCGTATCGATCATGTTGATCTGAGTGTACGAGCCTGTGGTATTACCAAGCACGCGAACAGCCAGTGTCGTCGTGCTGGAAAGCGTCAAGTTGCCATTGACATTCAGCACACCACCTGACGATTCGTTACCGGCAGCGAGTGTCAACGTCTTGCCGGTGGTATCAATACCGCCATGATAGGCGCCGCTATCGACCCAGAGGGTATCGCCGGAAACCGACAGGTCAATCCCACGCTGGACGGTGGCAACGGCCGTGGCCGGCGAATAGAAGGAGTTGGTTGTCATCAGAAGCGTATTTGGCTTGAGCTGGACCAGGCCGAAAGCTAGATTATCAAGCCCATCGGTAATACGATTCTGGATGCTGTACAGGTCAGGCAGGTTGGCAGGAACAGCAAGACTGGAGAGGGTCAGCCCCGAGAAGCTATTCGTGCCTGGTATCACGAAGCTCTGAGTCGTGTTGTTCAGGATATAGCCAATACCATTACCAGCCGTGGCTGCCGAGCCACTGAATGAGTTATTCCCGCCGATGACGATGCCGCCGCCAGTCTGATTGAGCTGGAGGTCGGATACACCACCCACAAAGGTAACACCAGCGATTGTACCATTCGCTGCAGCACCATTGAAATTAATGCCAATCGCTGAGCCGCTGACCGTACCGCCATTGAAATTGGATGTGCCATTGGTGAGCAGGATTGCCTCGGCGTTGGTACCGGTGATATCCGATGTTGAACCAGCCAGCACATTCAAGGTGCCAGGTGAGCTGAAGCTCAGACCAGTTTGCGGCGAGGTAATCCGACCGCCGGAGATATTGGCGTTACTCGAGGAGACGCTGACGCCACAGGCATTACCAGTGATTGATCCACCAGAAATTGACAGGCTGCCAGAGCTCTCAAACCTCAGCCCTGTCGTAAAATTGGTAACAATAGAGCCGCCAGATATTGTTGCATTACCTGTCTGAACCCAGACACCATTATTCGTGCCAGATGAACCGATCAGCGTACCGCCAGAAATCTGGAGATTAGTGGCCGATACTCGTGAACGAACGACGGTACCATTCGCGGCGGTTGATTGGATCAACCCACCAGAAATTGAAAGCGATCCCGAGAGATGATTAATGACACCAAATTCACCTGACGGCGAGGTAATATTTGTTTCACCCGGTCCAGCCGATATCGAGAGACTGGTCGAATTAGCAATAATCGCAGGGAAAGACGACGGTGTAGTGGTAATACTTGTATTCAAGGAACTGCTGCTGATCGAAGCAGTGGTTGTTCCAAAGAGGGAAATGGCAACATTTGCGCTTGATGCTATGGTGCCACCCGTCATATTCAGAGAGCCTGCAATAGCATAAAACTGCTCACCAGGACCTGAAATGGAACCGCCTGTAATATTGGTGACGGATGCAGACCCGCTCTGGTAAACGCCGTAATTACCACTGGTGTAACCTGAAACAGAAGCCGGTGAGTTGATAACTACTGTCGAATTTGAATTAAAAACACCATGCAAGCCTGTTCCAGCGGTCGAGAAGATGCCAGCGTTATTCAGCGTCAGGATTCCCCAGCTTGAAGCCTGTGCACCAGTCGTGCCCGTTGAAGAGCCTGAACTGAATGATGTTCCACCATTCAAAGTCAGGCGTGGTGCGCTGGAGGTCGTATTGCCAATGACCCAAAAACCTATCCCAGAATTAATGACGCTTACCGAGACGCCAGAGACCGTCACATCAGAATTACTCGAACCGAGACCTGGTGCAGGAGAAACATTTGGGTCAAATAACTGATTCTTTGTCACATAAACGCCACTGAATGCATTCACCACACTGCCGCCAGAGATCGTCAGAGACGGGGCGACATTAGTGACTACATATCCATAAGACATTAATGTTATACTGTTATCTAAAATTACGGGCGAGCCACTTCCAGTAATACCCTGAAGATAAATCCCGATGGTTTGATTCGACAGAGGCCCCGGAATCGTGGAATTCATGTTGCTCGCCGGCGAAATCGAATTGAAATTCGAACCGCTGCCGATCGTAAACGTTGAGCTGGAGGAATAATTCGAAACCGTCATGCCTGTGGCGTAAGCGTCGATGGTGTTAAGGCCAATTTGGGCCGACCCGCTGAGAATACCAGTAACATCACGCAGCACAACACCGTTGGTGACTTTCGTCATGGTGTTGTTGCTTACCGCCGCAAACGAGTTAGAGAGAACTACACCACCGTTGTAGCCGTAAGTGCCAACATTACTGATTGTGCTATCGGAGACAGTCGAAGCAGCCGAGCCAAGATTGTCCTTGAGGTAAACACCGGCGTTGATGAACTTATCAAGAACACTGTTGGTCACCGTCAGATTGGCAATCTGCGTCGAGGCAGTGCCATTGTAGTTTGTGACACCATAATTGGTGCCGGAGACGGTGCCGTTGGAGAGCAGGTCGGTCGTGCCGTTGGCACCTGAGAGAGTGAAGCCGGATACCTGAACATTATCAGACTGAACCAGAATCGCGGCGATCGAACCGGTTGGGGGCGCAATGGTCGCAGGGGTTACGTTGCCATAGGAGGTCGGCCCAATGAGCTGCAGACCCGTCTTGCCCGGTGACACCGTTAATGATTCGACGTAGGTGCCATCCTGAACATAAATCTGCTCATTCGGCAGATTAACGACATCAATAAACGGCTGAATCTTCCGTGTATTGATAGCGAAATTCACATCGGGATAGAGGTAAACATATCCCAGCTCGCCACCGGCGGTGAAATCAATAATCTTTGATTCTAGGGTGAAGAGATTCTGCAATAAGGTGTCAGATGGGGAGAACTGCTGATCGGCGGGGCGGAAGCCGCCAGTAATGGCTCCAAATGGGGAGAATCTCGCCCGTGAGGCATCAATCTGTCGAACGGTCGTCGTCAAATCATCGAAATAGGCGTGATCAGCCAGCTTGATAAAGGCTGTTGTCGGGTTAAACATCGAAATGTTGTCGATCTGATTGTTGACCAGCTCGACGTTATAACCACCCAGTTCAAGGCTGAATGCACCATTATCAATTCGTGTGCCGTTGCCCAGATTGAGTGTCATATTCGGGGCAAAATAAGCATAGCTCGAAACACCATTGGTTCGAACGCCGGCAGTGCCGTTGTTGTTGCTCGAATCAAGCGTGATGCAGGAATCAACCAGGTTCAGGGTTGAACCGATGAAACCGGCATAAGAGCCATCAACACGAACACCGTCGCGATAGGTTGAGCCGCTGCTGTTGGCCAGAACTGTCGTATTGGCAATGCTCAGGACACCGCCCGTCTGGGTCACAATGGCATTGACCGCAGCAGGATTCGCCGCCGTATCGGCGGTGAGGGTCGAGCCAGAGATGGTGGCCGTGCCGCCGCTGACTGATACCGTGCCGCTTACCTGAGCATTGGTGATGTTCAGGGCACCGTATGCAAGCGAAATGCTGCTCGTGACTGTGCCGCCGGTGAGGTTAAACGTTGCACCGAAGATCTCAACGGGTGAGCCGGTAATCGTCCCGGTGACATTAATCGTACCACCCTGCAGGTTCAGGATGCCGGCTGCCGGGCCATTGAGCGTACCGGCAATGTTGGCGACCAGCGTCGTGCCGAGGGGTGGTGTCGCAATCGTCAGCGGGCCGTTGACCGTTGTGCCCGCATTGAGATTGAAGACGGAATCAATCGTCGGATTGAGATTGATCGAGCCAACGAAAGTGGACGATGTGGAGATGATCAGCTCGCCACCGGCCATGGAAATCAGCGATGGGTTGGCGGTTGTGTCAAAACCAGTCGAGGTCGTTGTGCCGCTGAGTGTCACAATGCTGGCAGGCACTAAATACTGGCCATCAACAAGAATCGCGGCATTTGCCTCTGGCGTACTCAGGCCCGCAGCGCTGAATGTCAGGTTCGAAAGGACATTCTGAACAGCCGGTGGACTGGATTGGGTGAAATCTTCAAAAAATCGGAAAAACGGGATCGTTAAGACTGTGGACGAATCCATCTGAAGAACAGGGAAGGTGCCGGTGCCATTGGCAACACCCGTGAAATTCAGGCTCTTGCCGATCACCGTTGTGCTGTCGATGTAGGGTGAAGCACCACCTTCGATGTAGATCGTATCGCCACTGGCTGAGCCATCGGCCGCCCGACCAATGGAATTGATACCGACACCCGACTGATTATTCAGAACATAGAGTGTACCGGCATTAAAATAGACCGCACCGTAGGGGGTGGTGGTGGAAGTGCCGGCACCCTGAATGTAATTCTGGATTGCGAAGGCTTGGGCAATATTTGAATTTGGCAGTGCGCTGCCATTGTAATTCATCGTATTTCCGACCGCATTGACGGTGGAAAGCGAAGTATTTTTGATGAAGTAAGGATTGCCGCCAGGCAGGATACTGATGGTGTTATTGCCGGCCGTGGTTGCATTACCGAAATTGATCGAGGCTGAGCCTGGGCCAGAAACTTCGATCGCGTTGGTATTGGCCTTGGCCGTGATGGTCGAGCCAAAAACTGCGGCGTTGGCACCACTCAGGCTAATCGCCGGAGAGATCGGTGAGGCATTGGCATTGCTGATGGTCGCCGAATTAACGCTGAGCATGCCCGCTGCTGCCGAGATGCCGGCATTGTATGTACCACGCAGCACACTCACTGTGCCGCCGGTGCTGCCAGCCAGGTCGAGTGCGGAATTATTCAGCGTCACATCGGTGAGAGAAACGGTGCCGCCAGTCACCGAGATCACGCCGGTGCCGGTTGTGTTGCTGATTGAGACCGTGCCGTTGGAGATCGTGGTCTGGCCAATCGTCGGGGAATAATTTGTCCCAGCCTTAATCGTGACGATCGTGCCCGCGCCGGAAATGGTCGTTACGCCAGAGACGACGGTATCGTCCTGAATCGTGGCTGTGCCGCCTGAGATATTCAGGGTCGTAATCTTCGGATTATCAACCACGCCAACCAGCGTTCCGGGGCTGCGCAGAACCGTCATCGTACCGCCGGTCTGACTTAATGTCTGAACATTTCCTTCCAGATTCAGCGTACCAGCGTTCAGCGTGATCGAAGTCGCGTTGGAGGCATTGGCGAAGTTGGCCGTCGGAGCTGATGTACCACTATTGAAGACGACGCTATTGACTTTGGCGTCTTGAATGGCGGTAAAGGTACCACCGTTGACAGTGATCGAAGTCTGGGAGAAATCAGGTGCGATCGTGCCAGAAATCGATGTGCACGAATTGTTTGCCGTAACCGAAGTACCTGACTGGAAGGCGGATGTCAGCGTTAACGTTGAGTTGGTGGCCGTCAGCGTGGAGATCGAAACCTGCGGGGCGGTGACGGTGAGGCTTGAGTCATTGACGACAACGGTGGCGACTCGCGAACTCGCTACAGAGCCAATGATTTCGGAGGCCGAGCCTGTCACGGTCAGAGAGCCGTCGAGTCTCGTACTGATATTGATTCGTTCGACACTGCTAGAGTTAATCGACGAAACAAAATTGCCAACGGATGACTGGAGAAACGAAACTTGTTGCCCTGAGTTTGTTCCCTGATCAAGAACCGTAATGCTATTGGCCCCCGTAATGCTTGTGGAGCCAGTAATTGCACTTGTGGCAGTGATGTTAAAATTATCGAGCCCGACACCACCTGTACGCTGAAGCAAAACCTGATCGTTCGCTGCATCAAGCGTGATAGTGACAGCAGCGCCCGATTGAGTGACGCTGATCGCAGGCAACCAGCGATCTTCCATCTTCTCGAGCACGAAGCGGTCGAGAATCTTGCGGGCCAGGCTCTTGCGGGTATTCTCCAGGCGGCGCTCACGTGAGGCTGTGCGACTGAAAAGACTGACCGCTCGGCTCTTGATAAAACCAAAATGAGTCATCGCGTGCTGCTCCTGTTATCCCGCTCGCTGTGCTGTAACCCGTGAGGATCGACTGTTTTTATACCGATGAGATGAATGAGATCAGAAATCAGTAGATGATTTCGTGAAGACCGCAGTAGTTTGCAAATTGTAAGGACAGAGATTGATTTTCAGTTGACAAGTGACGTATCGCTCATGGCCCCCCTGCCCTGATTAAAGCTGGCGGGAGGGCAACCGGACTGGTGAAGTCACGAAGACTTCACAGACTTCTTACGACGGTAGAACCCGACGCCACCCAGCATGGCAGTGGCCACAGCACCCAAAGCATAAGTTGTTGGCTCAGGAACAACCATAAAAACATAGTTTTGAGGTTGAAGAGAAAATGCAATCGGACCACTGGGTGCTAGATTAGCTGTACCATAGCGAAATGGAGCGGTAGCAACACTAGCAATCGTAAAATTTGTACCGATTGGATTGACGTTTGAACCAGCAGTAACTGTTGCTTCAAAAAGCAAAAATTTGCCAACACCATTCACTGTTGCTGGCAACTGAATCCCAACGGATAGAGTAGGATCAGGATTTGATGCACCACGGCTAAACGTGACTTGATAAATAGTAGGGTTAGATGGACTATTGGGCTGTGGATTGAATGGATTCCACTGATTGCTTGGATTGGTAAAAGGTGCTGAAGGTACTGCGATCGCCGTATTTACAGGGGTGATTCTTGCACCTCCTGAATACAAACCTCCATTGGTATTGGCAACTGTTCTTTCGGTGTCGTTGTATGTCAACCAGATCTGGATGGTTTTCGGTGTTGGATTATCACCCAGATTCAAGACATTTGTTGTGGTATTAAGAGCATTCCCACTTGTGTCAGTGATTAGGTATTCAACAGCACTTGCTGAGGAAACCAGAGACAAAAAGATACCTAGGAGTGCAATTTTTCGGGTTTTCATTGTGGTACTCGGGGAGTAAAGATCAATAGAGTTGTGAATTCGTGACATACCTCAGACTAAAATGATCATATATTCATGATCACTCTGCCATCAAGATAAACACCTCTTGCGTAGTTGAGAAGAACTTGATTGTAGTCATCGGTTGATACAGCCGTAAATGGATCGCTTGGATCCTGATAAATCAGACTAAAAAGATTCCATGCGGCCCAGAAGGAAT
>JBILGL010000336.1:0-5205 GCA_044351075.1 Isosphaeraceae bacterium
AGATGGCCGGATCGATATCCATGGATTCATCAAGCTGGGCGATAACTGTCATACGCACCTTGGGGTCAGGGCTGACCATGGTCTTGCCCAGAAGAATCTGACGAGGGGTCAGGCCACGGGCTTTGAGAGCGGTTTCGGCCATGCCGCTGACGATTTGTTCTTTGTCGTAGAGCAGGACAAGCAGGCGGTCATCGTTCAGCAGAGTTGACCGAAGCCCATACAGCCGAATGACTTCCGAGCGAACAAACGGCTCTTTGTCTTCCAGCAGTTCAAGGCCGGGGGCGGCTGCCTGATCGATGGGCAGGGCAGCAAGGGCACGCAGAGCACCCAATCGGGAAGGAATTTCGGCGTCTTTCAGGTGCGGCTGCACCAGTTGCAGCATGCCACCTTTCCAGGCGGCGAGTGTGTTTCGTTCAACGGTGAAGAGGTCGCGGCCTGGCACCCAGTCCCACACCAGAGCGACTTGATCCATGGCCGTTGCCCTGACATTATAGTCCGTATCGTTTGATCCCTTTGCGAAGACTTCGCGCATGGGGTCGAGCAGGTCCGACCAATTCGCCGCCACATTTTCGCGGCTGGTCAGGTTCAGCATACGCCCGGCGATTTGAAGGGCAACGCGACGGGCTTCTGGCTGATATTTGTTAAACGATTCGGCAGTGGCCTGTAAAATCCGCTTCCACGAGCCAATATCACTTGTGGTGGGTGCCAGCGGACTGACTTCCACCTGAGCCGGCATTTTCATCGCCAGCTTATAAGCCACAGCCAAAGCCGCAGGCTGGCCCTGACGAATTGGCTCGTGCAGGGCTTCTAGGCCGGCATTTTCCAGTTCGGCCAGGCTGGCATTACTCTTTTCAGAGCTGGCCGCCACAGGCTTCTGCGGGTTGGCCGGGGCGGCAGATTTTTCGGCACTTCCGCCGCAACCGCTGATCAAGAGGCAGGCAGCGGCCGGAATGATCGATAGCGTATGCCGCAGCCATTGGCCAGGCACTGAAACGACGCAATTCTTCTGAATCTTCTGCATGGCAGCCTCCCTGCGCCCATTTGAAAGCAGAACCGGCAACAAGTCTCCGGTCAAAATGATTGGTGACTTTAACAAATCTCAAAAAATCGACAAGTCAAGTTCCAAAATCTCTCTGATTTGGTTCCTTATAAATTTCCTATGAAAAATCTTGCAATATCAATTTTTTTCTTGACCGGCAGTATTCGGATCGATCTAAATAATGATTAATTCTAGTCATAGGACTATTTTCGCGGAAAATGGCTTTTGACGCGGCCAGCAAAAGCGGCCGCTCAAGCAATTGCTGTCAGAGAGAATTGAGTGGGCACTGAAATGATCAAGAAAAACGTTGTGTTTTTTGAAGCACGTGGCGGAACAGACAAGGGGCCTGATGGCCATCGTAAGGATACGATGCCGATGGTCGATGCCCTGAAAGCTTCAGGTTGGAATGCCGAGGTAATTTATTATTCCGACGACGAGAGCGACGCCATTTATGATCATGTGCTTGCAACAGCCGATGCTTATGTGAGTCGGATCAATCCCGGCAATATTCCGGGCGGAGAGTCCAATTATTTCAAGCTATTGCGGAAGTTATGCGAGGCAGGTGTTGTCGGCTTGCCACATCCGGATGCCATGGTTTGTTATGGTGCCAAAGATGCACTGGTCAAGCTTAACCAGACGCATCTCGTGCCGCCCGACACATTTGCCTATTACAAGACGGAAGATCTGCACAAAAATTTCCCGCAGAGTCTTTCGCTGGGTGAACGTGTGCTGAAGCAGAATCGCGGCTCAACGGGCGAGGGTATCTGGCGTGTGTCGGTTGTTGATGACCGCGCGTTCAAGCCAGGAGAGGCATTGCCGCCTGATACGAAAATCAAATGCACAGAGGCGGTGGATAATCATGTGGAACATCATGAGCTGAAGGATTTTCTGACCTTCTGCGAACGATACATTGTGGGTGAAAATGGTATGATCGTTGACATGCGATTTTTGCCCCGAATTAAAGAGGGTGAAATTCGCATCCTGCTGGTTGGCCCAAAACCGATTTTTGTCGTTCACAAAAAGCCGGCTGACGCTGCCGATGCATTTTCAGCCACGCTTTTTTCAGGGGCAAAATATACTTATGATGCTCCTGAAAAGTGGCAGGGGCTGGTTGATTCCTTTCTCGGATCCTTGCCGGAAGTTATGAAAAAACTTGGAGATTATGAAATTCCCCTGATCTGGACGGCTGATTTCATTCTCGACACGCACGACGACGGCTCAGATAAATATGTACTGGGTGAAATTAATTGCTCCTGCGTTGGGTTTACGACGCATATGGAACATGGCATTCAAGAGGCGATTGCCGCAGAAATCATTCAAACTGTACAGCGATTAAAAAGGTGATCAAAATCACCATCCAGAATCAAAGGTCTGTTTGCGTGATAATTCAGATCTGAAATTCTAAAACCTAAAGAGAAACCAATCACCCCAGGGTGAAATGATTGGTTTCTCTAATCACTACTGTTCAGTTTTGATACTTAATTACTTACCGCCGACGACTGTCAATATCGCCTGCCCGAATTCGACTGAGCCAAATTCGGCGGTTAAGAACTCTTTTTTGTATTTTGTAAGATCGACCCGAAGGGTGATTTTTTGTTTCCCAATCGGGATCAAGAACTGCCCCGGCTGCTGACGGGCCTGCGACTTAATTCGATCGGCGGCTGCTTTTTTGACTTGTGCCTGATCAACCGGGTTCGGCTGAGTCAGCCGGATTGGCTGCTCGTTGATCCATGCTGAGACACCTTCCACGGAAGGCAGCACCAGACGTGTTTGCCCACGGCCTGTCACGTCCACCTCGCCCTGAAGATAAATAACGTCGGGCCTGGCCTTGAGCTTGCTCACAGCGGCATCCATTGGCAATGATCCGTCGAACTTTGCATACGCTGATGACCAGGCTGTTTCTGGTGCATTCAGCACGGTCTGAATCACTTGATTATCAGGGGCAGGGGCGGCCAGCTCTTCCGGCGGATTGCTCAGCACTCGCCATCGCTGCATAGTCGGTTTTGTTTTACGGGCATAGTCACCGGGCTTGCCAAGTTCTGAAAGGAAGCGAATCAGATCAACGAATTCCTGCCGCGTCATCAGATTTGGCAGCCCCTTGGGCATTAGTGACCCGCCCATTTTCTTCTCTTCGATTTCGGCATTGGTCAGCGAAAATTCCTTCCCTTCAGCATCTTTCAGCTTCACACGCTGGTCGTCCTGATCAACAATAATTCCCTGAACTATCCGCCCGTCGGTCGTCAGCACTGTCATCATCTGGTAAAGCTCTTTCACGGCCAGCTCGGGCGTGACCACGGAATTGAGCAGATAATCGACCGGCGAAACGCTGCCAACGTCGGAAAGTTCAGGCCCTACCTGACCACCCGCTCCAGCGAGCGCATGACACTTAAGGCACGAATTTTCTTCGCGCCGAAAAATTTCTTCGCCACGCCTGGCGTTACCTTTCTCGGCCACTTCGGCCATCAGCGCCTTAAGTTCGTTATCAGACAGTGGTTTTACTTCCGTGGCAATACCCGCTGCACTACTCAGTGCCGTCACCAGCGAAGCATCGCTGCGGCCGATGGCATAAAGCTGTCGCAGAGCCAGTTTGGCTGTGTCCTGCGGAATCTTCGCCGCTTCAATCGCTTTGGCCAGGCTGTCGGCCCCGGTTGATTTGTTCAAAAATCCATTCAGAATCCGGCCCAGGTCTGCACCGCCAGGCGCATTGCCCGAGCCAAGCAGATCAACCGTAGGTTTCGCGGCTTTTTCCGGATCAACCGATGCCAATCCCGCCAAGGCCAGCACACGTGTGTTTACCGGCTCAGATGGTTTGGCCAGATCAAGCAGAATTGCGATGTTATCGTTACCGCCAAGCTGGGCCATGCCAGCCATGGCTTCTGCACGCGTTTCAACTGGCGTCTGATCAGATTTAGCCAGCTCTGCCAGAGGCTTGCCGGCCGCGGTGATCTTCCAGGCCACGATATTGCGAAGCACCGACTGAAAAAGTGCCGCATCGTTCTTCTCGCCAGGCTTGGGCAAGACTTGCAGAATCAGCTCTTTATTTCCGGCAGGCTGCACCTTGCGATTGGCAGCGGCGTCAGCCAGTGTCTCAAACGCTTTTACACGAATCTCTTTTGGAAATGCTTTTGGATCGACTGCCTTTTCCAGCAGAATGGCCAGATCTGCGGCATTGCCCTGCCTGCCCAGAATCGAAAAAACTGTGCCCAGTCGTTCCGCAGGCACTTTGCCGCTTTTGAGTAGCCGTACCGCCGGGCTCTCCTTGGGGGTGTCGTCCTGCGAAAAGAGAGTTGAAGCTGTAGAAGCTGCCAAGAGGCACGAAATGAGGCAGAGGCTTGTTCGATTCGGGAGGATTTTCATCGGTCAAATCTCGATCAAAACAGAGGGGCGTTGGGCATTTCCCAGCGTCTTTTTGGGCAGTTATTGAATTATATCCCACTGGCCGATGAATTGAAATATTATCAGGCCATGATTTCAGAATTGATTTTTCAGCTCATTCGCCCTGTGGCAATTCGGCCTGAGCTAATTTTTCATGCAAAATCTGCAGAATCGCTTGCTGAATTTCGTCAGATATGTGCCCCATATGGATTTTCCATTCATTGCCAAATAAAAGATTCCACCGTGTTTTGTAGGTGATCATTAAATTTACCTGTTTTTCGGCATGCCATTGCCATGAAATGATACGATTCCACGGCAGATAACCAAACGCATGGGAAATGCCATTCTCGGCAAATTGCAATCGGCCCAAGGCCATGGTCAGGCAGAAAAGCGAAAATTGTAATGGTCCAATTACTCTGAAAATATCTCTTGATTTAAATTCGCCATCTTGGGCGAAAATAATCAGGTAGAGATCAATAATTGGAAATATCAGCATGAGCAAACCAAAAAACAACATAGGCCTAATTGCTGGATTTACCCCACAATCAACCAGAATTTGACCACGTATTTTTCTTGCCTTCAAAATGTCTATGGCGATCGTTAAGGTCGCGATCAGTGAAAGGCTTTGGCAGGCCAACGAAAATGAAGTGTCCGGATCAATTCCGGTGAGCGGCGAAAATACGGATTTAATGAATAGATCAGTGCCTGAAAGTATCGAAATTCCAAGCGCAATCAGGATAAATCCTCTGATCACAGAACGAAAACGATTTGATTTCATCTCATCGAACCTG
>JBILGL010000337.1:0-5198 GCA_044351075.1 Isosphaeraceae bacterium
GGGTATTTATGTTTATGAACACCGCACTGCACCACACAATCGCCGGCTCACTCTCAGCGTCTGGGGCTCGACGGAAAATCAGGCGTAACGGCTCGGATTCAAGCGAGCAGCCGCGAAAGTCGCTCAAATCCGGTTTTCAGCACATCCGCCGGATCAGCCTTCCAGAGCGGGTCGTTGAACAATTCCAAACTCACTGGCCCTTCATCCCCAACCTGACGCAGCAAACCAATCGTAACATCAAGCGATACAATGCCTTCACCCAGCATGACACGGTCGAAATCCGTTTGAACGTGCACCGGGGGATCAGCCGGCAGATCATTGATGTGAAACATGCCAAGTTCGGCAGCCGAAAGCTTCAGCAGATCCTCCTGCCTTCCACCACCGCGCAACAGGTGGTAAGTATCTGCTACTAAAGGAACTGCGCCTGATGGGTAACGACGAACGACCGGCAGGATCGATTCAATCGAGCAGTATTTTTTGGTGAAACCGAGAAATTCCAGCAATGGGGTCAGGCCAAACTCGACAGCAATCTGGCGAACCTGCTCAAATCGTTCTGCAAAAAGCTCCTGCGGCAAATCACCCATCGGCGGGCTGACGACAATTCCACGGCTTCCCACGGCCACAGCCTGCTCAGCCCGGCGGCGGCATTCAGCCAAAACAGCAGGCAAGGCACTCTCTTCAGCTTCCGCCCAGCCCATGAAAGCAATCACACTTTGAACTGTAAGCCCATGATCATCAAGCCTTTTGCGTAAATCAGCAAGCGATTCGCCGGTCGCCTCAATGTGGCGATCGATATCGTCATTCCAGAGCTCGCAATGGCGAAAGCCCGCAGCGGCCATCAGCGGAATCTTCTCCGCCAGCGGCACCGGGCGGATCGTCGAGATATTCAGGCAAGGAAACATGGGCATCGGCGACTGCCTCCAAAAATGGCTTTAACATAAACTCTGTTCATTCAGAAAACCGGATATTTCTTTCTCTTTGCTGCTTTTTGGCCGCAATTCCACGACAGCAGGCTAACCCGAAGCGCAAGCGAGGGAATTATTCTGAGCAATCTATCTGATTTCTTATCCCTCGCTAGCGCTTCGGGTTAGCCTTGTTTTTAGTAATCTGGACTGGAAAAATTCCCAAAAGGTCGTGTCAACTCCGGTTTTCTCTCTGAATTGAGTTTAAATCAGGTTTTCAGACTTACAGCCGCTGTTCATAGCGATTATGCTCGGCTTCGGGCAGATAAATCATGCCGGCATCGTCTGCAACATGAAGCCCGGCATCAAGATAGAGCACAAGACCATTGACCCGGTCGCCTGCCGGGCTGAGCAGATACCGAACCGCTTCGCCGACATCGCCGGGTGTGATCAAATTCTTCAGGCCTGCCGGAAAGTCTTCCCGGCCATGACGTTTCTGCAAAATTCGCTCGCCCGGCGTATCCACCCACCCGGGCGCAACCATGTTCGTCATAATCCCGTCGTTAACATATTCAACAGCAATCTGTTGAGTCATCGCCAGCATACCCGCTTTGCTCACTCCATAAGCAAAAAGGCCTCGAAGCGGGCGCGTTGATCGCGTTGAGCCGATGTTGACGATTCGCCCGAACCGCCGAGAACGAAACCCCGGCAGCAACTCCCGAATACCCAGCCAGGCCCCTTTCAGATTGATCCCAAGGCAAGTATCCCAAAGCTCTTCCGTTGTGGTCTCGGCCGTCCCACGTGGGCTGATGCCCGCATTATTGACCAGCGCATCGACCGGCCCCCATGCCGTTTCAACGCTTTCAATCGCCTTCTTCCAGCTTTCCGCACAAGAGACATCAAGCCCGGCACTAATCGCCGTAAAACCCTTTTCAACAAGAGCTTGTGCTTCAATTCCAGCCAAGTCTGCCTGAATATCAGCCAGCACCACTTTAAGACCACTGGCTGCAAGGCTTTGAGCAATACCAAGCCCCACACCCTGCGCAGCGCCGGTCACAATGACCACTTCCACCATTTTTTCGGCTGGTTCGCCCATGGCCCGCTTACTCCCACTCAATAGTGCCAGGCGGCTTGGTGGTAATGTCGTAAACGACGCGGTTCACACCTTTTATCTCATTAACGATTCGTGTGGAAACACGGGCCAGCAGATCATAAGGCAATCGCGAAAAATCGGCGGTCATGAAGTCGTCGGTCTGAACGCTGCGAATGCCGATTACCTGATCATAAGTTCGCCCGTCGCCCATCACGCCCACGCTCTTGACTGGCAAAAGTACGGCAAACGATTGCGACGTCTGGCGATAAAGCCCTGCGGCGTGAAGCTCTTCCAGAAAAACGGCGTCGGCCTTTCGCAGGAGGTCGAGACGCGGTTTGTCAACCGCACCCAGAATGCGAACCGCCAGTCCGGGGCCGGGGAACGGATGCCGCCAGACGATCGATTCCGGCAGCCCCAGCTCAAGGCCAAGCTGCCTCACTTCGTCCTTGAAAAGGTCGCGCAGGGGCTCAATCAATTTGAAACCGAGCTCGGCGGGCAAGCCACCCACATTATGGTGGTGCTTGATCGTCGCTGCCGGGCCGTCCGGGTCACCACCACTCTCAATCACATCCGGATAAAGCGTGCCCTGGGCCAGCCAGACGGCGTTAGGAATCGAAAGTGCTTCCCGCTTAAAGACATCAATAAACGTATGGCCGATCCTGATGCGTTTTTCCTGTGGGTCGGTGATGCCGTCGAGCACACCCAGAAAATCGGCCTCGGCATCAACAACACGAAGCTCCACCTGCGAGCTCTCGCCAAAGGCCTGGGCCACCTGCTCGCGCTCACCCAGCCGCAGCAGGCCATTATCCACAAAAACGCAGACAACTTGCTCACCCACAGCCCGTGCCAGCAAAGCAGCACAGACCGCCGAATCAACACCACCTGAAAGGCCACAGACAATCTTTTCGCCGGGGCCGATCTGCTCGCGAATCTGCACGACCGCCCGCTCAACAAATTGGGCCATCGTCCACGAACCATCCGAACCACAAACGCCACGGATAAAATTCCGCAGAATCGTCGCGCCCTGAGTGGTGTGCGAAACTTCCGGATGAAACTGTATCGCATAGACTGGCAATGACTTATGCTTCACTGCCGCGACCGGGCAACTGGCCGTCGCCGCCAGCGGCTGAAACTCAGGGCCTACCTCTCGCACCTGGTCGCCGTGGCTCATCCAGACGATCGATTTTTCGTCCACATCAGCAAACAGAACATCCTGTTTATCAACAACTTGCAGCTCTGTTCGGCCATACTCGCGGGAAGGGCAGGGGGCCACGGCTCCGCCCAGGTTCTGGCAAGTCAACTGCATGCCATAGCAGATTCCAAGAATTGGCAGCCCAAGCCCGAATAGAGCAGGGTCGCACTTGGGTGCCCCCGCTTCATAAACACTTGAAGGCCCGCCAGATAGAATGAGGCCAAGCGGGTTTAGCTCGCGCACTCGGGCGGCGGTGATATCGTGGCGCACAATCCGGGCAAATGCCCCTTGTTCACGCACCCGGCGAGCGATGAGCTGGACATATTGCGAGCCGAAATCAAGGATCAGTATGGGCCGGTCGGCCATTGTTGGCAATTGCTCCGAAGTGATTGCAGATTATAAGGATAGCTAACACTAGAACGGATGATCAGGGATTCATTTTTTGGCGGTGGCCGATGCCAGTGCGGCCGATCTTTCAGTAGCCGCAACCACGGCGTCGATCAGTGCAGCCCTCAGGCCACCTTTTTCCAGTGCATGAATACCGGCAATCGTCGTGCCGCCGGGGCTCGTGACCTGATCTTTCAGCTCGCCTGTATGCCGGCCGGTTTCCAGCACCATTCGGGCTGATCCCAGCACGGTCTGGGCGGCAAGCGAGGTCGCCACATCGCGTGGCAGGCCAACGCGTACTCCAGCGTCAGAAAGTGCTTCAATCATAATGTAAACAAAAGCGGGGCCACTGCCAGAAAGGCCAGTCACGGCGTCAAGTGCGGACTCATTCACTCGATGAGCCACCCCCACAGCCAGCAGCATTTCTCGCACAAGCCTTTCGTCGTGGCTCTTTACGCCGGGGCCGAGGGCATAAGCAGAAGCCCCGCTGCCGACAAGACTTGGTGTATTGGGCATGACTCTGATTATTCGGCCATAGCCACCCAGCCCAGCCGAGATAGTCGCAAGCGAAACACCGGCGGCAATCGAAACGACCAGCGGTTCGGCCCGACCGGGGCCGAGGCTGCCGGCGAGTTCAGCAAGCACCTCGCCCATTGATTGTGGCTTTGTAGCAAGCACAAGCACGTTAACATTGTCTGCCACATCACGATTGGAGCCGAGCACCAGCGAGCCGCCCGTATCGTGACCAAACTGTTCGAGGATCGTTTCATTGATGTCGGAAGCCATGATCCGATCTGGGGTTATGAGCCCTGCGGCGACCATCCCGCGAGCCATCGCCCGGGCCATTTGACCGGCACCGATAAAGCCGATACGTGCAATTGACCAGTTTTCCGCCATCGTTTCAGACCTGCCTTTGGAGTCGGTCGCATACCAAAGCGATTGGATAAGAGGCTTGATAGAATTACGCATCAGATTAGGGAAAAAACGGGTAATTCTCAAGCATTCGTTAAAAGATAAAAGAGAAATTCATAAAAAAACTTGCGGATGACGATGGAAACAGTTATGATCTTTCTTCCTGTACATTTTCGTGTTTGCCGCAGCACGAAGTTGGGTCATTTGGCTCGGACTGTTGAACCGAGCTGAAATTAACGCGAGCAAATGCGGCTTTCCTGTTGCCTGGAGAGATGAGTCGTGGCAGTACCAAAGAGACGTAAATCCAAATCCCGCAAAGGTACAAGGCGTAGCCACGACGCGCTGACCATGCCTCCAATGAATATGTGTCCGCAGTGCAAGGAATCAATTGCACCGCATAAAGTCTGCCACCTCGTTGAGCAGTGCGGCAATATTCAGCGGTCAAAACCACACAACCCGGAAGCTGTTGCAGCTGAATAATCGGGCCGGGGCAATTGTATTTCGATTCGGCAAACAGAGCCGGAAAAATATCGATTTTGCCTGCCCCCTGCAACAATTCAATTTTTTCATGAGATGATTCGGAGCAATTGACAATGGGACGCGAGTGCGAAGTCAGCGGCAAGAAAACAACGTTCGGCAATCACGTTACCACTCGTGGTAAGGCCAAGTATTTGGGTGGTGTCGGTATCAAGTGTACTGGCCGCTCACGCCG
>JBILGL010000339.1:0-5186 GCA_044351075.1 Isosphaeraceae bacterium
ATATTCACCAACAAGAAATGTGTTTGATGTGCCATCCGTAATCTCGGCCAGACGAACGGTGCCAATGCCACCGACACCTGAAGCTGTCAGGATACCACGTGATTCGGCCTGCATTGATGACGTCAACTGATCCACAAAAGAAGCGTAATCCCAGAAAAGTTCGGTGCCCGCACTCGGTGTGCTATAGCGGCCTGCAACACCTTTGTAAGAGGCTGGTGCGATATTGGTGTAGGGGGTTGTTCCGCCGCCTACTGCAAATGTCGGGTATGGAAGGTCAATCTGAACGTCTGATGGGCAAATATAAGTTGCCAGCTTCGTGGAAATGATTGTTCCATTGTGTGGAGCCCAGTTATGCATATTTGCATTATAGGCAGCAAACAGAGGGCCCTGCTCGACAAATGGCAGAATCGAAATTGACCAGCCAACGTAGTTGGAACGAAGAACTGTGCCGGTGGACTGGGCAAACGAGTCATTGGCATACATGCCGCCCGCTGGGAAGGTGTCATTAGCGCTGAGGTAATTGTGCATACCCAGGCCAATCTGCCTCAAATTGTTGAAGCATTGAGCTTTACGGGCTGCTTCGCGGGCCGATTGTACAGCCGGAAGCAATAGAGAAATTAACACCGCGATGATCGCGATGACAACGAGCAGTTCAATTAATGTAAACGCTCGCTTACGGCGGAATTGGGAAGATTTCATGTTGATCCCGTGATTTGGTTTGATCTGGTGGGGTTATTTGTCGCAGCAGGTGATTGGATCGTCCTCGGACAGACTCTCTTTGTCAATAGGCATAAGCGTCATATCATCCGTTTTGTGTCCATGTTTTTTTGATCATCGGTTATTATCAAAAACATTGCATGAGAAAACAGTTGATTCTCTTCAGGAATTCGCTGAAAATTCTGATCCCGGATTCATGTGCCATCTCCCACGTCGCCGCAGAAAAAAGTGAGCCTGAAAATGCTGCTGAAAAGAATGAAAAAAAAAGGCGGCTTAATTCCTGTTCAAATTCATTTTTCAATATTGCTTCTTGCATTTTTCCTGTTTCACTCTGTAATCAATGCTCAAGAGTCTGCAGCGCAAAAGATTCCTGACTTCTTGACAGGCTGGCATGCGCTGGCCGGAAAAAATCCGGTCTTTCAAGGGTCAGGCGGCGAAGAGTGGGACGCCCGGATCAGAGAACGCGGCTGGGTTGTTCGTGTGGGTGATCAGTGGCGGCTCTATTACACAGGTTACAATGCTACGAAAAATGCAACGACTGACTTGCGTCGTCTGGGGCTGGCCGTTTCAACTGATGGAATCACATGGCAGCGATCAGGAAATGGGCCATTGATCAGCGACCAGTGGGTAGAAGATGCATCAATTGTCATTCACCAGGGTTTATGGATTCTGGTCGCCGAAGGTCGCGATGATATTTCCCACAGCTTCATTTCAAAAGACGGATTGAAATGGGAACGCGAAGGGCCTCTGGATATTCGACAAAAATCCGGGGAACCGATTGCCGATGGGCCACGCGGCACGCCCTTTATTCTGTTTGAAAACGGTGAATGGTGGCTCTTTTATGAACGCGGAGATCAGGGTGTCTGGCTGGCAAAATCACCCGACAGAAAAATCTGGAAAAACTTGTCAGATGATCCGGTGATTGGTCTTGGGCCGGGAAATTACGATAAAGGTGGAATTGCATTAAATCAGGTCCTGAAAATTGATGGCGTTTATTACGCTGTCCTGCATGGGAATGAAACACGCCCTTTTAATGCATACTGGACGACGACACTGGCCTGGTCAAAAGATCTTGTCAGATGGGAAAAATTGAAATCAAATCCGCTGCTGGGTAATAACAGTTCCAGTGGTCAGATCATTCCGCTCGGAGATGGCCGGTGGCGGCTTTATACGATGCATCCTGAAGTGCGGGTGTTTGAGGCGTCGGAAGGCTCAAAAAAATAAAATGCAATTGAATTGAAATGAAACGAGTGCCGAAATAAATTTTCTCGGCACTCGTTTGGAGAATGTGTTGATGAAGTTGAGCGAATTTCAATAATTCAGTCGGTAATCTCAAAAATGGCTTCAATTTCAACGGCGATCTGGTTTGGCAGGCTTCCCATGCCCACGGCTGATCGAGCACCAATGCCGGCTTCGCCAAATACTTCGGCCATCAGGTCAGAGTAGCCGTTAATCACTTTCGGGTGGTCGTTGAAGTCGGGGGTTGCATTAACCATGCCGAGCGTTTTGACAAGCCGAACCACTTTGTCGAGAGTGCCGAGATGAGCCCTCAGCGTGGCAAGAATTGCCAGGCCTGTCTGGCGGGCTGCTACCTGACCGGCTGCAATGTCCATGTCCTGACCAAGACGGCCACGAATCGAAGTGCCATCGGTTTTAAGCGGGCCGTGGCCGCTGACATAGAGCAAATTACCATGCCTGACAGCCGTCTTGTAGGTGGCAACGGGCTTCGGGGCCTGTGGCAGTTCGAGTTTAAGTTCCTGAATTTTGGCATCAGCGCCCATGATCATCGACCTTTGTCAATTCATGAAGGGTGGGGAAGGGTGGGTAGTCAATTCAATGGATGGCAGTCCAGTCAGATCTTTACAGCCCGCTGAACTTCAATATTCAGCCTAATGGCAAGGTCTGCGAATTTCAATTGAATTTTTCGATCACAGCCGTATCAAAACTTTGGTGACAATCCAGAATACTGTCAAGTTCATTCAGCAATGGCCCAGGGCAATGCATGGCATCAAAAAGGCCTGAATCAATGAATTCGGCACCGTTTGAGTCACAAAGGGTCGCCCAGTGAATGCTCTGGACTTGTGATCTGGATGCCGCCAGTTTTATTAAATCCATGCCGAGTCGTGCCTGAGACTCTCTCGAGCAGCCATTCGGCCACTGCCGCGGGTCAGCCCCAAATTGATTGAGGTTCAGTGTCTGATGCGCATTGAGTCGGCTGGGAACAGCCAGTGTCAGATGCATCGGCAGGTTCACAAGCTGATACATGTCGAGCAGCTTGGAAATATCAATCAGCTCTCGTAGGTGGCTGCCTGGAAAGTCATACCCCATAGCCAGTTCAATACCAATGCCGGTCAGTCCAAGGTCTGCCCTGGCAATTGTATCAGCCAGATGCAGCGGCCCCAGCTCAAAGCTTGCATTTGCAAGCCATTCAGCCCATGGAGCCGTCAGGTCGATCACAATTTCTGCATTGGGATTTGCGCGAGAAACAGCCTGAATTGCAGCCACGGTGATTTTGATTTGCTGTTCTTCATTAATCACATTGACCTGTCGCATGGCAGGACGCCGAACCACATGCCAGACATTGACCTTTTCTTTGAGATTACTGACAACAAAATGAACGTAGTTGCTAAACACTCGTGAAAGCTGCGAAATATCTGTATAGCGATAGACCCATGGCGGTAAAAAATCGTTGGAGAAATCAATCAGTGGGCCAGCATGAATCTTCATACCCGCTTCTGTAGCGATTCGAACGGGGGTTTCCCATGATTGCCAATGGATCTGGTTTTCAACGGACATCAGTTCTGCCCAGAGCGGGCTGATGCGGCAATTTCTGACATTCGCTATTGCCCATTTCAGCGGAGGTGTCATCTCGCCCAGACGGAGCGATGTCAGATCAACCGAAAATTTATTGGAAATCTGTTCATTAATAAATGGGTTGTTGACTTGCTGACGTATCGTCTCTTCGCCAAGCTCAATGGAGGCCTGGAGTGAGCGGGCTGCCAGCGAGGCGGCTTGGTCCACATCGCCCCGGGCCATCAATGCCGAGATGAAAAGATCGCTTGCTTCCTTGAATTTTGGCGGTAATGGGCGAGCAGAACCGGCAGGCCCTTCCTGAAAATAATTTCTCAGCTCGGTTAATCGGCCACGTGCCAACTCAATCAGCAAAATATATGGCGTCTGATTCCCCGGCAGGGTGGATGTACCAAAGATGGCAGGATTTCGTCCGGGCAGTGCCCAGGGAATTTGAACACGAAGGCTTTCAGGGGTGGCCGTCTGGCATGTCATCACGCCGTTGTCAATGGAAACCTTGACGGGATAGGGTGTTCGCTCCAGGTCAACAACGTGAACAAAATCGGGGTCAAGCTTCCATCCGGATTCGGTCGGGCCATTTAAAAGGAAATTTACGGATGCCATGACCGATGCCTGTCTATTGGATTCCTGCGTGATCGAGGCATATGAAACTCGGCGAAACCGGCAGGCCATGTCATTCCCTGACCTGATCCCCATTCTCATATCCCAGCTTCAGTATTTTGGCAACTGGGCCCCGCCAATGCAACCGCCGGAAGACAAAGATTTGTCAGGATCAGTTCGCTGATGCCATGTTTCCATCGCAATTCACCAAACTGCAATGATTTCAAGCCTTCCACCCGGGCCCTCATTTGCTTACTTTCTTGACGAATCCTCAAAAAAATAACTCCCCTTGCGAAGGCAGTGGTCAAATCTCCGTTTTTCTGAAATAATCAGTGCTGCCATCAACATAAATCTCAGTGTATGATGCTTGCTCTACCAACCCATGAATGCGACCAGCCCCAGGCCGAATGAATCATGTCGAAGCGCGTTCTGATTGCCGCCCTCCCACTTCGTCATCAACCAGGAAAATTTCGTGACCTTCTCCTCGAAGCTGGCCTGGAGCCGGTTGACCCGCCTCGAGAAGAAAACGCCGGCGAGCTTTCCGATGCCTGTGTCGCAAGCCTGCTTCCGGGTTGCGACGCAATCATTGCCGGTTCGGAAAAGCTGCAAGGCACACTACTTGAGAAATGCCCGAAGCTACGTATCATCGCCCGCACTGGCGTTGGCTATGATGCGATTGATATGCCTGCCACGAACCGACTCGGCATTACCGTTACGATTACTCCTGGCGTCAATCAGGAAAGTGTTGCAGAGCAAGCTTTTGGGCTCCTGCTGGGTTTCACTCGCCGCATTGCTGTGAACTCGGCGGATATCGCACGCGGGGGCTGGGACCGCACCTTGCCCATCCCCCTGCGTGGGAAAACGATGGGTTTGATAGGCCTGGGCCGGATTGGTCAGGCGATGGTCCCGCGTGCTCAATCATTTGGAATGAAGCTCGTCGCTTTTGACCCCTTTCTCAAAGAATCTCCTTTTGGTGATGCAGTTCCGCTGGTTTCAATGGAACAGGTATTGCAAACGGCAGATGTACTCAGCCTTCATGTTCCGATCACGCCTGAGAC
>JBILGL010000340.1:0-5178 GCA_044351075.1 Isosphaeraceae bacterium
GGTGTTGGACCGACCTGTATTTGAAATTGGAAAGGCATCTTCTAATGAAATGGTAATTAAAGCAGGTTGGGCTTATTATAAACGAATTGTTCTCTGTTTTGGGATTTTATCATCGATTGTTTTTATCTATTGGCAAAAGTTATGTCGTGCGTGGAATTGTTACTGGCTTCATGTGGCAGCCAAACCTGAAACAAGTTTTGAGAGATCACTTGATATTTATCGTAAGGTATTTAATCAAAGATACTTGCTTTCAGATAAGCTCACCTGTCGAGAGCGAGAATTCCTTCGTCGGGTTGAGAGAAAAATTATGGGGCGATAAGCAATAACCATCGTTCCAAGAACCTGAGGATCAGCAAATAGAAATATCCCGTTCCTCAGGTAGCTGTCGTTAGGGTTTCAAGTTTAGAGTTTTCGATTAGTCCTCGTCGGGCTTGGTAATGGCAAGGAGGAAGCTAGGTGTAGCGGCGTCGAAGCGGACGCGATCCATCTGGTCGATGCCTCTGGCGATCGAAATGTTCCATAAATGAACATTACCTGCGAGCCTGCGGAGTGTTTCGTATGATGTTGCAAGCCCATCGATCGTAACGACATTAACAACCATTCTTCCACCCGGGGAGAGTCGGTCGTAAACGGCGCTTAGCACTTGATCTACCCGTCGGCCAGTACCTCCGACGAAGATGGCGTCGGGCGAGGGCAGATCGTTGGTAGCTTCAGGCGCTCGGCCAAGGATACTTCTGACGTTCATCACACCAAAAGATTCGCAGTTAGCCAGCAGAAGAGAGACATCAGCGGCTTCCGGTTCGATGGCGTAAACCATTCCACGGTAAGCTAGCTGAGCAGATTCCACGGAGACAGCGCCACTGCCGGCACCGATGTCCCAGACGATACTGTCCGGGCGCAAATCCATGTAGCTCAGGGCAATCGCTCGAACTTCAGAACGAGTCGTAAGCTCTGCCTTTGGCTGGGATTGGGCAAATGCTTCCTCGGGGTTGCCGAAGAGTCGGCGGCGACCAAACCCCTTGACTCGAGATGGTTTGTTCTCGTTTCGGATAAAAATCATGATATTCAGTGGGTGGAAGTCCATATGAACCAGTTCCGAGAGGTCGGCCTGGGTGACTCGTTCATCAGGAGATCCGAGATTTTCGCAAACATAAACACGAAAGTAATCGATACCTCTGGAGAGCAATTCCCGAGCGAGCCGTCGAGGCGTTATTTCTTCAGTGGGGAAGAGCCCAACCTTTTCCGAAGTTCTGATTCGATCAATGGTTGGTTCAAGTGCCCGGCCTGCAAGACTGGTCAGGTAGGCATCGTCCCAAGTCTCTTTCACCCGGGCGAAAGCCAGTTGCATACTTGAGACATGGGGATGGATTTCATAAGCGTCTTTTCCGAGCCGGTCGCTGAAATAGCGTGAGACGCCAAAAAAGAGTGGATCGCCTTCCGAAACCAAAACGGGGCTGTTGTAGTTTTTTATGGCTGAATGCAGGAGCGTGACGGCTTCGTTCATGTCAGCAGGAAGAAACTGCTGTTTTGCGTTGGTTTCACCAAGCATTTTAAGCACAGACCCTGTGGCGATAACGAGATCAGCCTCAGAAAGTATTTTTCTTCCCTGGTCTGTCAGGCCGATAGGCCCGTCGTCACCAATACCGACAATACGCAGACGTCCCATGAATTGCACTTACCACTTATATCATTTGATGTTACGACGGTAGATTACGATCTCTCGCCTGTTAGATTCAACAGTTTACACCAATTTAGTTTACGAAAGCAGCGACGATTTGTGAATGATGGCTTGTGATTGGTTGATTTGAGATATTATATTATAGGCATGCATACTCGAATGCGTCGTATTAACACTTCAAGATTTGCCAACTTCGTGACTTAAAATGCCAAGTGTTCAGTCATCGGCTCCACGGAATAATAAAACGCTCGCAGGGAGAGAAATCGTAAGCTCTCGCTGGCTGATGATGGCTCCTTCACTGGTATTCCTTGGCATCATTGCCGTCGTTGCACTGGCATTGATTGCAATTCCGGATGAGGTCAACCGGCGGTCTCAATATGAGGCAGAGACATATCGGGCGATGAGTAATGGCGATTTCGCCCGGGCACGAAATTGTCTCGAAAGTTTGATACAGATTTCTGAGGAAAATCCACGACCCGAATATCTGTATCAGCTCGCTTTGCTTAGTCAACAGATGGGTGATGGCGAGCGGGCTTTTCGTCTGCTTGAGCGATTGACGATCCCCGGAAAGTCAAGCTATGCGCCGGCCCATTTGAATCTGGCGAATGCATATCTCAGCCAGAATCCGCAGACGATTACCAGTCTTGCTGAAGCCCAGCGGCATATTGAAGCATTGCTGGAGCTCGATAAGAACAGTATGGAATATGTTCAGCTGAAGGCACGCTGGCAATTGTTGAGCAAGCGACCTGACGACGCGCTGAAAACCTATGAGAGCGTGCTGGCACAGAATGCAAGTTTTGCGATACCGATGGCTCAGATTTTGTTTGAGCAAAAACGCGATGAAGAGGCAAACAGGTATCTGACTGCTTCCCGATCACGTATTCAGGCGGCACTGGATGCTGATTATGAAAATCGTCAGGCACGAATGAGGCTGGCGGATGTTGATTTAATGCTCAAAAACTATGAACAGTCGGCGAGAACCTTACAGAATGGCATGGCGCTGGGTGATGAATCCAACCAGTTTCGTCAGGCGCTCTGTCTGGTGCTTGCCAAATGGTCAGATTCACTTGGTGTTAGTATTGAAGATCTGAACAAGCGGATGAAACTGACGATTGATGGACTGACGCTGGATCCAACCAATCCTTATCTGCTGGATCAATTCTGGAAACTGACCATTAAAGATCTTGGTAAGGATCCGAATCAGATTCTGAGACTTCGTGTGTTGGGAGCAAACATTGCGGTGCTTGATGCGATGGCCGCCTTACAGAACCTGCAAAATGGGAAAAAGGAAGATGCTCGCATTCAATTGGCTGCTGTTCTGAAGCGGTCTCCTGATTTAGCTGTATTATTGAATAATTTATCCACGATCGGTGAATTGCAGAATAAAGATAAGTCAACATTCAGCATTGATCTTTTGACAATGATGCATGAAATATTGCCGGATAATAAGAACATTCTCGAAAATCGAGGCATGATCTATGTTCGTCAGGCGAAATATGCAGAGGGGCTGAAAGATTTGGAGATTGCTCTACCTGGTTCGTCGAACAAGGTCGCGATTCATATGGCCCTGAGCGAATCTTACGATAAGCTTGGGAATAAGGAAAAGGCTGACGAGCATCGGAAGATTGCGGAGCGACTGGCGAACCCGAATCGAAAGCTTAAAGACGCCGAAACGAAAGAGAACGTGCCGGCAGAGTAAGGAAATTAGAGTCAGTCGTATGAATCATTTTACCGACTGAATTACTCTGCTGATGCAGTGATTTTGCCGACATTAGACTGTTCAGACGGCTGATATTTCTTACTGGTCCATTTCAGCCAGTTCAGTTTTTCATCGCCGGTTCGGGCAAGAATTCTGCTGGAATATCCCGATTGATCTTTAAATTCGAAGACTTTGCGAATGGGTGGGGCATACTTCGGCCACCGTTCAAAGTCTGCCGGATGGAGCAGTACAAATACAGGGCGACCATCGGGTGTGCGGTCCTGCCCAGGGAGAAACCGTGGGGCAGTAATCTGGCGGAAATTATGGCCGGTGGCAAATGCAAAATCCGTCGGCCAGCCATGAAGCGTATAGATCGGCCAGCCTGAGGGCACCCACTGACCGACTGCACGGCCCCATGCTCCCTGACCACGTCGGTAATTCCATTCCGGAACGTAGATGGAGATATGGGCCGTTTTTATGCAGGTTGCCATCAGCAGAATGGCCATGATCACTACCCGGGAATTCCTGGTGATGCTGCCGCTGGCGTATGTGCAGAGCGATGCCGAGGCGAGAACAACGCAGAAAATGCTCGTCCATCTATAGTAAGGAATGGCCATACTCAGGTAAGTACCAAATGGTATGATCGCCGAGGCCAGCGACAGTATCAGAAGGCCGCTTGAGATGTTAAGCCATTTGCCGCCAAAGCCCATGTCTGAAAAAGTTTTTTGAGACCAGGCTGTGGCCCATACATGCCCAGCGACGATTGCAGAACCGGCTACAATGGGAAGCAGTGTGGTTCTTGAAAACTGGGGCAGCACAGTGCCAATGAAAAGGCTGGCTGTGGCAACTGTCCACCAGTTACTGACAAAATCCCGTGTTGATTCAGTCCAGTTCTTCCGTAATTCCTGACTGAAAAAAGCAGGCACGGAAATGACCATGGGCATAGCGAGAATCATAACGATCGTTGGGAAACTGGAACCCGACCGAAATACAACAGGCAATGCAATGGCAGCGGCCCATGCCTCAGCCGAGATTTCGGAAAGGGCCCATGCCGACCAGCCACCAATCGTTGCGATCACGCAGGCAAGAAATGCAGGCCGAAGGCCGGCAGAGTTGCGGCAGATGATGATTGACGACGCAACGACAAGTATGACTGGAGCCAGACCACCACAGAGAAAAGCGAGCGAAGTGCAGATGCCAGCCCTCAGCCCCAGCTGGCCTTTTTTGTAAATTGAATCGTTGAGTGCCAGCACAAGGCCAAACCCAAGGTAAAAATCGATACCAAGATCGCCAGCACGGTGCAGTAGAGTCAGGCTGGTGAACCAGCAGAGGGCGACGGCAAGGGCTGCCGTTTTTCCCGATTTCCATTCGCTGCGCAGGGTGAGCGAGACGCCGATCAGCCCGGCACAGATCAGGGATGTCCAGCGGATTGATTCTTGCCCTGGCAGCCATTTCTCAAGGCTGCTCCAGGCTTTGACAGCAAGCACCGGGCCGGGATAGATGCCGGGGTCAAGGCCGCCGAAGCTCTGACCGACCGGGCCGAAAGCCTCGCGGGCCGCCATGCCAAGACGGGCTTCCTGCGAACCGATTTCAAGCCTCGTGCCACCCCAGATGAGAAACGTACAGACAATCGCCGCAAATGCCAGAAGGCCGACAAGGTGGCAAATGAGGGGTGATTGAGAAAGGCGATCAGCCAATTGGAATACCAGCTCGCCTGCTGAGAGCGGCGAAGCTGGTTGATTGGCTTGCGAGTAAGTGGCTTCTTCTTTGAGCAGGCTTGATGATGCGTGGGGGTGGCTCA
>JBILGL010000665.1:0-5170 GCA_044351075.1 Isosphaeraceae bacterium
AATTACAGCGGGGCAGCAGGGAATTATTCGTCTGGCTCATCGGGTAACGACCTGATCGTTCGAATTGCTACAGGCACGATTTCTGTCATTTCGACCAATATTACAACCTCTGCCAATTCGTCTTTTGCGGGCGGATTGCAATTCCGTATTCTGGGCGGTACGAATAATACAACTGGCGTGGCGAATGTGCCTGTCATAATAACTCTTCCGGCCGATGTAACGAATTGCAATATCGCCAGCGGTCGATTTGATAATGCCAACACGTCGAATCGGTCGACCACGCTTTATACCGACAGCAACGGGAATATCACGGTGCCGGTCTGGGCGAATAATAATCCCGGCCCATACCAGGCGAATATAACGCAGACAGACGACGCATCCATCTATAATTACCCCTACATGGGTGTGATTGGTGTGGCCCTTCAGCGGCAGTCGATTAATCGTTCTTACGTTCGCTACATGGATGTCGTCTTAGACAACTCCAACCTGACAGCCCTGGGCTACAACCCGACAAACTTCCTGGCCAATTTCACAATGACGCGCACCCGAAGTGCCAATAGCGCCGGCGGTGCAAATATCACAGATCCCAACAACTATCTGACATTCAATAACCCGAACGTCTATACCACACCTGTCGGCTATACGATCGACTTCGGCGCGGGTGGCCTGGGCAATCAGCCTGCAACGACAACTTACGATGGCGTTTATCAGCTTGCAAACACGACCAACGCCAACGTGACGGTGCCAACATACACCTTCCACCGTCTGCTGGGCGACGCCAATGGCGATGGCACGGTCAATGCACTTGACACCGGCCTGATTCAGTCGGTGCTGACCAGCGGCTCCTGGCGTTACCAGAATGCGTCAAATTTGACTTATGTCAATAGCAATATGAGCGCGACAAGCTCAAACCCACTGGCCGCTTATAACTGGGTCGGCGACTTGAATGGTGATGGCAAGATTAATGTGCTTGACCTGAATATCTCCACCTTCCAGCGCGGACGTCGAGTCAACTACACCCGCCGAGTGACGTGATTCATCGGGCTCACATGTTGATCATCAAAACAAAGCGGGCAGGTTCCCGCTCTGTTTTATTACTATTTTGGCAGCTATCGCAGCAGACGTCGATTATTGCTCTTACTCTGAGAGTAGTAGCTTTTCGAGATTTAATGGCTTGAGATTGATCAGAGACTGGCACTACCGGTTTTGCTGATCTTGATGATCGCATTACCGCCTGGGGTGCCATTGCGGTCGCCGTCAATTGCCTGTCCCAGTGTGTCTTTTAGAGAGGCAGTTCCAGTGCCCACGATTGTCAATTGCAAATTAGCAGTAAGCCTGATTGAGGCATGAGTGATAGTTAAAGTCCGTGTGGCAGAGTTGTAAGCGACCCTTGTAATCCTGTATTTCGTATCATCTCTTGTTCCGAATTTTAAGTCCCGGCCGGCCGCCACCAGCGAATATGATGCCAGATTTCTAATACTGTTTGCATCGATTCCCTGTGAAAATGTCACCATAACTGCTGTCATCGCCCCTCTTGAAACCGTCGTTTTAACCCCTGATACCTGAGGCGCTGGCGGGGTTGTGTCCTCGCTGATAATATTCACCATCACCATATTTGGAGTGCCAATTCTGGCCGCCGTATTAGAGGGGGTGCCAAGCATGATATGAATCGTTTCCGCTGACTCCACCAAAGAATCATTAATAATCGACAAATCAATATCTGCCGATATCTGACCTTCGCCGAATGTAATTGAGCCGGATGCTCCAACAAAGTCGCTGCCCGCTGTGGCCGAAACTCCTGCAATCGTGTACGGAATTGTAACAGAGCCAATCCCGCCATTAGTCCGACTGACTTTCAGCACAAGCTTCCCAGTCGGGTCGTTTTCGTTGATCGAATAATTGCCCTGGGCGAAGGCGAAAGTGCCGGCTGAGTCATTATCGCGAATCGTACAGGTGGCTGATGTCCTGGAGAGTGACACATTGACCGGATTGGTGAGGTTCAGGGCAAATGACTTTTCAAAAGATTCAATCGAGGTGTCTCCAACCACCGGCACTCGAATCTGAGCAGAAATAGCACCGGCCGGAATCACCAGAGTGCCGCTGGTGGCCGTGTAATCAGTTCCGGCGGTGGCTGTGCCATCGAGCGTGGCGTAATTTACAGTAATTTCAGCTTCGCAGGCCGCAGAAAGTGAAACATTGAAAACGGCTTCAGCATAGCCGCTGTCGCCTTCGATGATTGTCACATCAGCAACATTCAGAAAAATTTGAGGGTCGTTATCTGTGATCGTAGCCGTGCCGGATGATGAGCCAAGGTTGGCATTGGCCGGGCTTGAAAGTACGGCACTCACTGTTTTCGAGGACTCAAATAGCTTGTCGCCGACAATCTTCACGACAAAACTGGCTGAGACTGAGCCAGCAGGGATCGTAATCAATTGGCTATTACTAATATAATCGCTGCCCGCTCTGGCCGTGCCGTCCTGCGTATCAACCTGCACTGTAGTTGGCAGGCCGCTGGCAGCAGAAAGCACTATCGTAAATTTGGCGTCGGCTGTTGCGCCGGTGTCAGGCTCAGAGACGCTCACATTATTGATTGAGATTGTGGGTTGTGGGTCATTGTCAGTAATTGTGCCGCTGGCCGTGGCGCGTTCGATCGTCGCATTAAGGGATTGGCTCAGAACGAGATTAAAATTCTCAGCACCTTCAAAAAGGCTATCGCCGGCGATATTAATTTTTACCTGCTTTGAAGATTCGCCAGGTTGGAAGAGTAGCTGGCCTGAAACGGCTGAGAAATCGGCCGGGGAAACGGCAGATCCAGCCGCTGTTGCGTAATTGACACGTGTCGGCAGGCCGCTGGGCACCGAGAGAACCACATTAAAGACCAGCTGCACTGTGCTACCGGTCGCTTCAGTGATGCTGGAATCAGCCACGGAAATGGTCGGCTGTGTGTCGTCGTTTGTCAGAACAGCCGTGCCGCGAGATTTGCTGATCATTGATTCGGTCGGCGCTGTCAAATCAAGATAAAAGGTCTCGTCGTTTTCATAAGCTGAGTCGCCATTGACATTAATCGTCACCGTTTTACTGATTTCACCTGGAGAAAATGTCAGAATACCCGCAGCAGCGGTATAGTCAGAGCCAGCCGTGGTTGTGCCGTCTGTCGTGCTATACGTGACGGAAGCCGGCAGACCGCTGGGGGCTGAGAGACTGATGGTGAATACGACCGACTGCCCCGGCCCAGTGCCTTCCGACTGGGTTATGTCAGTGATCGAAAAAGCCGGTGCCGGGTCGTCGTCCAGAATCGTCAGCACGGCCGTATTTGGAGTGCCAATCGTTGTGCCGTTTGTCGGATTCACGAGCGATAAATTCATCGTCTCGTCGCCTTCATGCATTGCATCATGGATGATAGCAATTGTAAAAGTTGCCAGCGACTGACCATCCGCAAAATTCAGGACGCCTGTCGTCGCAGAGGAATAATCTGAAGCGGCATCAGCACTGCCTGCAGCCACACGATATGTCACTGCCGCTGCCCCGCCAGAGCCACCTGTGCGGCTCACATTAATCGTGGCCACCGACTCAAATTCGCCCACCTGCAAACTGCTGGCACCGAATTGAAATACACCAGGCTTGTCCTTGACGACAACATTCGTCGTTACGCTGTTATTTGCCGCATTATTATCCGTATTTAAACCGACAACGGTTGCCGTAGCAGTCAATGTTCCAAAAGCGGTGGGATAAACGGTCAACGTTACGTCGGCACTGGCCCCTACTGCCAGATTGCCCACATTCAGACTCACCACGTTGTTTGTGTCAACTGTGGCAGCAACCGAACTTGAGATATATGTCAGAGACGATGGTAAAGCCACATTTACGCTGACAAGCGTAACCGCGTTAGGGCCATTATTGGTCACCCGATAACTATAGGTGTAATTCGTACCCAGAACAGCCCCAGTCACAGGCTGTGCGGTGATTGCCAGATCTGCTGTTGGGGCGGCTGTCACGGCAATTGTCTTACAAAACTCTGACGTATATCCTGTATCCACTCCATTACCGGCTGTCGTTGCCGTCGCTGAAATTCGCGAGCCGACCGTAACCAGGCTTGAGCTGAACGAAACATTAAACGTGGCGTTGCCAGAGCTATCGGTCGTGATATCAACTGCGCCGAGGAGGTCGCGTCCTTCGCCATATCCCGAGGGATCGCCTGCCACCGATGAGAAAAACTGGAGAGTAAAATTCGTATTGGCCAGGCCATTATATGTGCCGGCGACGGTGACTTTCCCTGTCCCGCCGACTGCTGTCGTAATAACAGGGAAGTTCAGAAGATTATTGGCTCCGGTGTCAGGGTCGCCAATGTCGTTGGGGGTGACTTTGTTATCACCATTTAAGTCAATGCCGATACTGGCGTTATCATAAATACTATTATTAAAGATCAATACACCCGTCGAGCCCGAAGACACACTTAAACCGGGTCTTGTCCAGAACGAACCATTATTGGCAATTACATTACCATCCGATAGATTCGGACCGCCGATGCGGGTATCTTTCGGGCTTGAAAGCCCGCCGACAACCACTCCATAGTCAAGGTTTCCGAGGTTCAGCGTGCGTGTGCGGTCTGTGCCGATGAAATTACCCTGAACAATAATTGATTCGGAATTAATAACAACCCCGGAACCCTTATTAGCGGCGATCACATTGTTTTTTACGGTAATTCGAGGCGGACCCCAGATATCAACACCGTTGCCGTTATTCGGTATGCCCTGCATGCCGCTCACGTCAACACCAATATTGTTATTGGTGATCAGATTATCGCTGGCATCACCGCCAAAAAATGTAATGCCATGGCCACTATTTCCGGAAATCACATTAAACGACATGGTGTTGTAAGTGGCCGGTCCAAAAAAGTCGATACCGTTCGATAGATTCCCAATCGCATATTTGCCGGTTGGGTCCGTTCCGATGTAGTTGCCAATAATCTGATTGTTATTCGCCTGACCGTTAAAAAGAAAATGAATACCCTTGGCCTTGTTACCCGAAATCACATTACGCTCAGCCGCCGAATTACCGCCGATGGTATTGCCGGAAGATTTATCCACAAAAATGCCGTCGTCGGCATTCGGCGCAGCCGCGCTGCCGGTCGCGTTCAAGCCAATCCAGCAATTTTTGATCACATTGCTGC
>JBILGL010000342.1:0-5163 GCA_044351075.1 Isosphaeraceae bacterium
CTTGCGTGAAACGGGATATTATGTGCCGGTTTTGATTGTAGGTGATCTGCCGCCCCGGCATGCGCTGGCGCAGGAAGAGATTTTCGCACCAATTCTCACGGTTTTGCCGGCGGCTGATTTTAACGCCGCCATTGCGCTGGCAAACGATGTCGATTATGCCTTAACCGGCGCCGTTTATTCGCGTGACCCTGAGCATTTACAGCAGGCATCGGCCGAATTTCTGGTCGGGAATTTATACCTGAACCGGGGCAGCACCGGGGCGATGGTGGGGCGTCAGCCGTTTGGCGGCATGAAGATGTCAGGCATCGGCGCCAAAACCGGCGGGCCGCAATATCTGGATCAGTTCGTAAACTTCCGCACGATTACCGAAAACACCATGCGCCGGGGCTTTACGCCCGAATCAGTGGCGGCGCATGAAACGGATAGTTGAATTGATCGAAAATCAGCGGTTTTTCAGTCGCTGATGCGGGCCTGAAGCGGCTGAGCCGTTTTCAGATAGTCGTGAAACGACATCCGGTAATCTTCGTGTCGGTGGTTGCCTTCCACCAAAATTTCGGAGCTGCTGGGGAATGAGTCGTCCACCAGCGTAGGCACGCCATAAAGCCCCCCAAAAGGTGGCCAGGCTCCAGTTTCGCAGTCGCTGAAAATCACCCCTGCCTGTTCTTCCGTAGCCAGCTTCCAGCCTGATTTGCCGGTGGAGACCGCCAGGCGGGCCCAGTCAATCTTGCGATCAGCAGGCAGCACGGCCACCAGAAACTGGCCATCGTCGTTGGCCAGCACCACCGTTTTGGCGACCTGTCGGCCGACGGTGCGAACAGAGTTTGCCCTTCGAGAGCTCGATGGGGCCGGCTGATGCACCAAACGCTGGAACGAAACCTGCTGACGGCTGAGAAAATCCTGGATGTTCATGGGCGTCGTGGCTCTCAGGCTGGTGATAGTTCAAGGTGTGCAATCAACACTTAAACATATCATGCAAAATGGCCAATTGTGACGCCTGCGAAAAATTTTCGGGCGATTTCGCAGGAAATACCCACGGAATACAACCAGAAAGTTTTAATTGATTTCTTGATTCAAGTAGAACCAGCTCGTCACTTCTTCGCCACACCCGCCGCCGCTGGGGCAAATTCAAGGGTGCGAATCAGCTTGGCGTCATTACCGTTCCAGACTTGAAGCGTACCATTCTGGCCGGCGGAATAAACGGCTGAAGCGTCTTTGCTAAAGGCCACTGCGAAGAGAAAATCGTTGGCGCCACTGAAAGTGCGGCTGATCTGGCCATTATCGGGGTTCCAGAATCGTACAATTTTATCACCCGAAGTTCCAACCACCAAAGGCTTTGTGGCAGACCATCGAACGGCCGTGATCTGCTTACCGGCAGATTGAGCGGTGCGCAGTTGCTCACCGGTTTCCACGTTCCAGAGCTTCAGTGCGAGGTCAGCACCGGCGGTGGCAATGGCCTTGCCATCTGGCTTCCAGTCCAGCCCCAGCACGTGATTCGTGTGCCCTTCCAGCGGACGAAGCGTTTTGAAGTCAGAAAGTTGTGTGATTTTAGCGAATTTGTCGGCAGCACAGGTGGCAATGAATTTGCCGTCGGGGCTGAAACGAATACCGAAAACGGTGTCGGAGTGCAGGGCGTCCAGCGATTTTTCCATCGCACCCGTTTCCACATTCCAGAGCTTCACTTCGCCGGTTCTGGAAGGCTGCCCGCCGGTTGTGGCCATTTTTTTGCCATCGGGGCTGTAGTCAATCGCCAGAACACGATCCACATGCCCTTCCAGCGAACTTTTCGCAGCCAGCTTGCCGGATAAGCTCCAAACCTTCCAGCTCAGATCTTTGGCCGCCACGGTGATTTCATCATTGGGGCCAACGGCTGCCGCAACAACATTCACTGCGGTTGCCGATGGATTCACGCCCCGGCCATTAAAGGCCCAGACGGTTGAAAGTTCGGGCAATTTGACCAAACGCACCAGGCCGTTCTGATAGAAAAGGAGTGCTTGCCCGGCTGTTTTCAGGCCACTTGCGGCCACAACGGGCGATGATCCTGTTCGATCTTCTGCCTTCTTGGCCGCGAAGTCATCTGAATAGAGGGTGACCACGCCATCTGCCTGCCCGACGATGTTAGTTCCATCAGCCAGTGCATTCACCACGCTGATCTTTTCACCAGCGACTGGCAGGCTTCGCACCGACTTTTTCTGATCGACGTCAATCACTTCAATCGCTTTATCATCGACCACAGCAGCCAGCAGCTTACCTTTAGCGGCAGGCACGAGCCGGGTGATTGCCCCTTTGCCTGCGGTGATTTCAGCGTTCTTCTTCGCACCATCCTTGCCGGGGCCGATGATCTCCATGACCTGAATTTTGCCATCGGCCTGGGCAAGAGCCAGCCGCGACTTGGCCAGCCAGGCAGCAGCCGTGTATTTGACAGGTGCTGTTGGCTTTAAGAGCTGGATTTCATCGCCTTTTTCGGTGTTGTGAATGTGGGCAGTGCCGACATCGTCGATGATGGCGACAAGTGGTTCGAAGCTGGAACGGGCGATGCCACGCGCCAGCCCGGTTTTAAAGCTGATTGCCTTAATTTCCTTGCCGGTTGAAGGCTCAATAAGCCGCAGTTTCGGCTCTTTGGCGGCAGCGGCCCAGAGGTTGCCGGTGCCAGGCTCACCAGCGATTGCCGTGGTTTCAAACGGCATTTTTTCCAAGCTTTTCTTAAGCTCGGTGGCGGGCAGTTCCCAGCGGGTGACAACGCCGTAAGAGCCGGCGGCCAGTTCGCGCGAATCGGGCCGGAAGCGAACGGACTGGATGGCGTCCTTATGCCCGCCGAATGTGGCGAAAATCAGACCCGAAACGGGCTCAACCAAGTGTAGTTTAGCGCCTCGGGCTACGGCCAGCGTTTGTTCGTTGGGCGAGAGGTCAAGGGCATAGATCGGGGCGAATTTGGCAGGCAGTTCGCCCAGCACCAGTGCGGGCTTTGGCTTGGCGGCCGGTTCGCTGTCAGTGTCATCCTTTGCCCCCTGATCGATCCAGAGCTTGATCAGGGCCGTTTCTTCGGGAGTCCAGGGCTTCAGCTCTTTTTTATCCTTCGGCGGCATCACCGGTTCCAGCCGGTGCGAGCCCATCTTGAAAAGCAGGCTGTCGTCGGCCTTGCCTTTAACGACGGAAGGGCCACTCTTGCCGCCCTTGAGCATCTGCTCAACGGTTTCCAGCTTTAGCTTGTTTTCGGCCAGAGCGTCGTTGTGGCAGCCGGTACATTTGTTTTCAAGAATTTCAACCACTTCATTGATATAGCTGACAGGCTTGCCGGCCGGGCGGTTGATCTTGGCGATTTCAATTGGTTTGGGCTTCTCCTGAGCTCCTGCAGGCAACGTGAATGCCAGAGCAGCGACAACTGGTAAGCTCCATTTCAAATGTCTGACCAACATATTAGGCTGCTCCTCGTATCAGGGTGTCACGACCAGCGTAAAAGGCCGTGAGGGAATATTCCATGTGATATTGTTTTTTTTGGCTGCTGCCGGGTTTTTATCGAAGCCGAAAGGGGCTGAGCCATTGATGTAAATGGTGTGGCGACCCAGCGGCACATTGGCCCCAACTTTAAGCTTGAGTTTGCCGGCAGCCTGCCCCTTGGCGATTTCGCCGGCTACCGCTTCCATATTTGCCGGGAGGTTATCAAGCCGAAGGGCCACTTTATCATCAAAGCCGTTGGTTTTGCTGAGATTGACTTCAAGATCGGCTTCCGCACCACGCTTGACAAAGATCCTTTGCGGGCCTGGGTCAAGCTGGTATGGCAAAACGGTGCCGCGAATGGCCACCAGATAGGGCTGCTGCCAGCGTGAAATGCCTCGCTGCTGATTGGCTGCACCGGCGAGAGGTTGAACGAGCGACGCTCCGGCCGATTCCAATCGACTTGCAAACGCTTCCGGCTGTTTTTCGCCACTGACCCAGTCAACCGTGGCTTTTTCATCGGCCCAGCGTGTTTCGCCCACAAGCTTCAGGGCAAATTCGCCGGGATTAGCATCTGCGGCGACTTCGATCACCATATTCGCACTATTTTTGCCGCCGGGCAGGTAAAGCGGCCAGGCTTTGACGCCTGCAGGCAGATCAATGGCCGTCACCCGAACGGCCTGATCAAAACCGTCGATGCGATCGATAAGAACCGTCACGATATTGCGTGAACCTTTAATGAATGTCGTGCCGGTTGGGCCGGTGGCACCGGCAGGCATGGCGATCAGGCGAAAATCAGGCTGGGGTGATTTGATGACGAGGCGATAGAAGTGGCGGGCGTCGCCCTCCCGGCGCATTTGATTTGCAATTCGCACCAGATAATTGCCATCGGCGGGGGCTTGCCAGCGTGAGCGGCGGTCGCGTGTGGCAGTTTCAAAGCTGGGGCCAAGCGGATTATTCAGCTCTTCGTTCAACTCGGCCAGAGTGTTGATTTTTCCGTCGTCGGCCATTTTTTGAATCGAAACCAAAGGCTGGGCAGGTGAATTCTGCCGTTCGGCGACGGTTTCAAAGTTCCACACTTCGCCCTTCCGGGCCGAAATTCGCAGGTAATCGACATCGCCAGGCTTTTGGATGATTCCCGAAAAATCGGCCGGCAGGCTGATTTCCTGAGCAGTGGCTGGTGTATCGTTTGATTCGATCTCGGCAAAAACCGGCACACTGGCCACAGCAATCGGCAAAGGCTCGGCCAATTTCTGCGTCTTTTGCGAGCCTTCCGCCAACCAGAAGCGGCCGGGCGCATCAGCATTGGAGAGATTGAGCCGAAAGGCCAGTGACGAAGCGACCGGGCCGGGCTGAAAGAGGCGGCTAAGCGATTCTTCGGGCTGGCCGTAAAGGCGGGGAAAATTGGCGTCCGTTCCACCCTGAAAGCCCCGGCCCAGCAGACGCATGGGCGTGGCTACACCGGGCTGGGCTGCCATGGGCAGGGCGGAGTCGGCCACCGGGCCGGAATGGATGGCGAGGCGATAATGATGAAACGGCGAGCCGCTGTAAACGGCGTCGAACACCTGTAGGCGATAGGTGCCGTCTGCGGGCAGAATCATTTCCAGATTAGCGTCGTAGCCGCGGGCATCCTGACTTTCGGCGACCTGAGAACCATCGGGGCCGAAAAGCCGTAAAGCACCGTCGAGCCGCGAATCAAGCGATTCGGCTTTGAGGTCGATGACCAATCGC
>JBILGL010000343.1:0-5160 GCA_044351075.1 Isosphaeraceae bacterium
CCAAACGAGGCAATTGAAAGAATAATAGAATAGAGCCCTGCCCTGCCGAAGAAATGGATGGGCCGCTGAGCATATTTTTGTTGAAATCGAATTAGAATCAGGTCGAGAATGACATTCCATGTTCGGCCGATGCCGTATTTCGTAACGCCGGCGGTGCGGGCACGATGATTCACCACCATTTCCGTGACTTTTCCGCCCTGCCATGCGGCAAAAATGGGAATAAACCGGTGCATTTCACCATAAAGTCGAACACCGTCGAGCACTTCGCGACGATAAGCCTTCATGCTGCAACCGAAATCATGAATCTTGACTCCGGAGAGCCGGGAAATGATTTTATTAGCGAGCTTTGATGGAAGTTTGCGATTAATGAAACGATCCTGACGATTTTTTCGCCAGCCTGAAACGACGTCGAAGCCTGAATCAAGCTGTTTGAGGAGTTTTGGAATATCGGCGGGATCGTTTTGACGGTCGCCATCCATCGGCACAAAAACACGACCTCGGGCATGGTCCAGACCAGCCGATAATGCAGCGGTCTGGCCATAGTTACGCCTCAGCATCAGCAGGCGAACATGGCTCGGATCTTCCACGTAAATGCGTTTCAGCTCGTTTGCGGTATTGTCGCGCGAGCCGTCATTCACAAAGAGAATTTCAAATGAAATTGGCTCGGATTTGAGTGCGGCCAGAATCTCCTGATGCAGGAGAGAGACATTCCCTTCCTCGTTAAAGACGGGAATGATGATCGAGAGATCCAGCAATTGCAATTCGTCCGATTTCATTTCAGTTGGATTGAGTCGTGAAAAAGATCATCTGCTCACAAATTGACGGAGGTAGCGGTAGCTCACAGCCAGCGATTCCACGCGTTTTTCAAGGCTTCCTTCAAAGGCCCGGTCTTCCACTTCAACGACCAATGGGCCATCGTAGCCTGTGTCGGCCAGTGTGCCGAGAAACTGGCCCCAGTTGACGTCGCCCATGCCGGGCAATTTTGGCGAATGCCAGAGCTTGGGAAATGCAAAAACACCGTGCTGATTTAATTGATGCCGGTCGATACGCACATCCTTGGCATGCACATGCACCAGTCGATCCTTGAATTCATGCAGAATTCCGCAATAGTCCATCATCTGTAAAACAAAATGCGAAGGATCAAAATTCAGGCCCCAGGCAAGGCTTGGTAGATCGGCATACATGCGTCGCCAGACAGCGGGAGAAACCGCCAGATTCTTGCCGCCGGGCCATTCATCGTTGCCGAATGACATTGGGCAGTTTTCAATGCCAATCCTGACGTTGCATTTTTCAGCATGAGCAACAATCGGCTCCCATGTTTTCAAAAAATGGTCCCATTGTCTGTCGATCGTCAAAGATGGATTACGGCCAACAAAGGTATTCATCACGCCCACACCAATAGCGGCTGAGGCATCAATCACCTTGAAAATATGACTCACGGCGTTCGCCGCTTCATTTTCATCAGCCGAAAGAGGGTTGGGGTAATAGCCCAGGCCGGAGATTTTCATATCATGGTCGGCCAGCAGTTGTTTTGTCTGAGCGATTGCAGTGTCTGACAACTGATTGACATCGATATGTGTGACGCCGGCATAGCGGCGTTCGGCCTTGCCGACCGGCCAGCACATCAATTCTACGCAACTGTAGCCGATGTTCTGACCGCTTTTAAGCACATCCTCAAGAGATAATTCCGGTAAAATTGCAGAAACAAAGCCGAGTTGCATTTTGATCAGGCTCCATTCAGCGATTGTATTTTCAGAAGATTCGTGATTCTTTGGTTATATCTATACTAATGCCTGGCTTCCAGTGATTCCAGTCGCCGAAGCTCAGGACAGAGTCGGCTGATCGTCACGACGACGAGAATCGTTGCCACCCCGCCCACAACAACGCTGCCGACCGGACCCCACATGGCCGCCGTGAGGCCTGATTCAAGTGCCCCAAGTTCGTTGGAAGTACCAATAAAGACTCCATTAACCGCTGAAACACGACCTCGCAGATCGTCTGGTGTGCGAATTTGCACAAGACTGTTCCGAATCACGACGCTGATGTTGTCAAAAGCGCCGATCAAGGCGAGCATGACCAGCGAAATGGCGTAGTTTGTTGAAAGTGCAAAGCCAAGAGTGGCCAGCCCAAAGAGAACCACAGAGATAAACAGCACGCTGCCAACGCTGCGGCGGGGCGGGCGATATGCAAGCAGCACGCCCATACAGAAGGCCCCAATGGAAGGGGCAGCCCTTAACCAGCTATAGCCGACGACATCGGTTTTGAGGATATCTTTGGCAAAAATAGGCAAAAGAGCAGTGCATCCGCCGAAGAGAACTGCGAACATGTCGAGCGAGATCGAGCCGATGAGGATCTGGTCGCGAAAAACGTGACGCGCACCGTCAAGCCAGCCACGTCGGGGTGGCTCGTCTGTTGATCCGGTTTTTCGAATCGGTTCGCCGACTTCGTGCGGTAAGCTGAGAAAGGCAAGGAACATGACGAGCGCACAACCGGCATCGGCGGCATAGACGATGGCGAATTCCCATGGCGATGGATCGACCAGCGAGACAAGGAACGCGCCCAGAGCTGGCCCGAAGGTGGCCGCGATGTGCATAGCGGAGGAATTCCAGGTGATGGCATTGGTCAGCAATTCACCTGGCACGAGCCGCGGAACAATGGCCGCACGTGATGGATTATTGAGCACACGCGAGACGCCAAAGCCAAAAAGCAGAAGGAAATAGACTGGCAGACGTGGATCGTCGCTCTTGATCTCACCTTCGCCAAGAAATCGCGCGGTGCCTGTGATGAATTGGTTTGCAAAACGGATAAGGGAATTTTCCGGGATCGGTAACAAACGGCTGGAGACCATCGCCAAGGTAATGGCACAGAAGAACATCAGACTTTGGGCGACGAGTACAATCTTGCGGCGATTGTATCGATCGGCCAGTGAGCCCGACCAAAGAGCCAGACCGACGATCGGAATGGCATGGGCCAGGCCAACAAAGCCAAGAACCGTGGCAGAGCCGGTGATTTCGTAAAGCTCCCAGCCCATGGCCACAGAGACCATCTGCTGGCCGAGAATGGAAGAAACGGAACCGGCCCAGAATCTGCCGAAGCCAGGAACAGCAAACGCGCCGAACCCTTCCCGACGAGGGCCTGGTGATGAAGAGGGCGGGCTTTCAGGCATTCAGATTGGTTGATTGAGCTGATTTGAATCAGGCAGATTTGGCCGACTGGGCCGAAGTTAATATTTCAAGTGTTCGTTTTACGAAGGCTGAAGCGATTTCAATGGCCTCTTCAGGCTTCGACTTCAGTTCCTGAAGTTTCTGCAATTTTTGAACCATGGCCCCATCAAGCAGGCCCGGTTTAACGTAGTGAACATCGGTGGCAATGATCAGGCAACGCATCCCGTATTCACGCAGGCCCTTTGAATAAACCAGTGCTCGCATGCAGGCAAACATGGCTTCATAGGCCAGAAAGATGATGTCGGCCTTGTCGCCTTTATTGAACGAATGAATATTAGTGGCTGCTTCAAGCCGATCGGCCGCCGAATTCAATAAGGCAGGCACACGCTTGGGGGCGTCGGCATCTTCAAAAAGGTAAGGGCTTTCAAGGCACTTCTGAAGATTGTTGACAATAGCCATTTGATTATACTTTCTCGCGATTCAACCGTTTTGAACGTGATTAATTGCCCGCCGGTCTGGCCACGGCCGAGATTGCCGGGGCAGGCTGATTATTATTAGCTATCTGCTTGACTGGCAAGATTACGGGGGTGATCACAGACGCAGCGTTGGGCGACCTTTCACCATCAGACTTCTTGGCAAATGTCAGGCCGCTCATTGAGATGTGTTCCATATCCTCAAGCAGGGTAGCGGGCCGGAATCCGAAGAAGAGTGTGAGCACGCTTCCAACAAAAAGTGGCAGGGCTAGCTCGGGGCCCATGCTTTTCAAGTCACCACGATCAGAATCCCGCAGAAAGATCGCTTTGAGAATGCGGATGTAGTAGAAGGCAGAAACGACGCTGTTAAATAGGCCAAGTGCCACCAGGCCAATCATCGTTACCCGGTCTGCCCCGCCCACATTCAAGGCTTCCATAAACATGTAGAGCTTGCCAAAGAAGCCGGCTGTCGGTGGAATACCAATCATCGAGAGCATTAGCACACAAACCGCAACACCGATATAAGGATGGCGACGGCCAAGACCGTTAAGGTCATCCAAATTTTCAGAGCCACGGTCGCGGTCGATCCAGGCAGCCAGAGCAAAACCGGCAATTGTCGTCAGGCCGTAGATCACAAGGTAAAAGAAGAGAGCTGCTGCCGCTTCTTCGCGACGCTCACTGATACCCACCGCAATCACCCCGATTAACATATAACCAGCATGAGCGATCGAGGAATAAGCCAGCAGGCGTTTGAGATTTGTCTGGCCTAAGGCTGTGAAATTACCATAGGTCATCGTAGCAGCGGAAATCAGAGCAACCAGCCCGACCCAACCGGGTGAAGTCGGGCTGGTGGTAACAGCCCATGAACCCAGTGCCCCGCCCATCACCTTCACCATCGCCACAAGGCTTGCAAGTTTAGAGCCTGAAGCGAGCCAGGCAGCCACAGGAGCCGGGGCACCCTCGTATGCGTCAGGCGCCCACTGGTGAAATGGGACGGCTGAAACTTTGAAGCCGAAGCCAACGAGAATGAGCAGGACTGCGACGCCACCGGCCACATTACCGGCTAGACCTGGTTTTTCAGTTGTGGCAAGCACGTTACCAATCGACTCGATTGAAGTCGAGCCGGTTTGACCGTAAACAAGGCTCAGGCCGAAGAGAAAAAGTGCGGAGGAAACCGATCCGTAAACGAAATATTTCAGACCCGCTTCGGCCGATCGTCTCTTGGTTTTTTCCATGGCTGTCATGAGATAAAGACAGATCGTCATGGTTTCGAGCGACAAAAAGAGGGTGAGCAGATCTTCCGACGCCACCAGAATGATCATCGAGAGGGCCGACCAGACGAGCATGGCGTAGTATTCGCCCCAGTGCGTCGTGAAACACCAGACCATTGAAAGGCAACACACAAGGATGGCGAAGAGCAGCACCAGCGAGGCAAACTGGGCGTAGAGCAAGCCGCCATTGAGTGTGCCGAAGAAGATACGGGAATCTTTTCCTGGAGCTGGTCCGATGACGTCAAATGCCAG
>JBILGL010000668.1:0-5153 GCA_044351075.1 Isosphaeraceae bacterium
CAGGGCAAAGCAGAGAATTTTCGTCGTTTGCATGGTTTTCATTAGCAGCATCTACCTTTTAATAAAGTCTGGTTTTGCTCTGCGTTGATGATCTGTTTCGAATCTGTGAGGCAATCAGGCGTTCTTTATTATATCAGTTTCAACTCGGCTGATAAAAACCCAAAAGGTCGTCGAAGCCTTTATGGGGACTTCGACGACCTGTCGCATTGGGAAGCCACTTGGTAAACGGGGTGGGCAGTTGTATTGAGCTTAAGTCAACTGCCCAGGTTCTGATCTGTGGATCAGAGAGAGATCGTCGGAATGCCGAGCTTCTCTTCCTCTTCTTCCAGCAGGATGATCTTCGGGGTCACCATGATCATCAGGCTTCGGGTATCGCGGCTGATCCCGATGTTGCGGAAGAGGCGGTTGATATAAGGCGTCTTGGCCAGGATCGGAACACCGGCTTCGTTTCGTGTTTCCGAAAGCAGCTTGACACCACCGAGGAGCACCGTGCCACCATCGGGAACCGTAACCACGGTGCCGATCGTGAAGAGCGTGGTGATTGGCAGTTGCAGGGTCGTCGGGGTTGTGGTTGTTGCACCACCGCCCAGGCCACCACCACCAACCGCACCACCCGGCAGAGAGAACGACTCGAACTGGCGGAAGGTGATGAATGTCGGGTTGATGCTCAGGCGAACATAGCGGCGGTCGTGTGAGACAACCGGTGTCACCATGAGCTGCACACCTTCTGGCACCTGGCTGATCACTGGCTGATAGGCCACTGAGCCGGGGCCGACGATCGGGATATAGTTAGCCACGAAAGGAATATTCTGCGTTGACTGAATGAAGGCCGCAGAACCGTTGAACGTGGTGACCTTTGGCGACTGGACGATATTGCTTCGCTTGTCGGTCTGGGCCGCATTCACGAAGAGATACATTTCCAGGTCAGAGAGGAAAGCGACCCCGAAGGTGGCACCGTTACCTGACGCATCGTTGGTCGATGTCGGGTAGCTGCCCTGCAGGAATGGCATTCCAAGGTTGCTGGTGAACTGCGGCAGACCGCCGGTGCTTGGGCCACTCACACCCACTGTCAGCGGTGTGCGATTACCAAGCGAGTGGTCAAGATAGCTGTTCACGAGGTAAGGCGTTGCTGTGCTGCCCGTACCACCCGTACCGCCACCACCCGTGCCGCCACCACCACCACCTGCTGGATAGAACTGACCACCAGTGCCACCCGTGCCGCCCGTCTGCTCAAGAGCGAAGGACGACTTCGGACCATAGACGTCAGACTGAACGTTGAAGTCAAAGTCCACACCGATCGACTCGGCGAAGACATCGCTCAGGGTGATGAAGCGGGCTTCAATCGTCACCTGAATATCCTGCATGCGGCGAAGCTGCTTGAGCAGGTCGGCGATTTCGTCGTGCACTTCATTGGTATGACGCACGATCAGGCTGAGGCCGAGGAAGTAGGGGTAAATCGAACCCACTGGCAGGGCCTGGCCTTCAAGGTCAGCCGCACCACCGAGGCCACCAGGCTCACCCTGGAAACCAAGGGCATAGGCCTGTGTGATATCCTTCTGGGTTGTCGGGTCAACCACCTTCCAGGTGCCAGGGGCCACTGAAGTGGTGATCATCTGAATGATCGGGCTGATGTCAGCCTGCGGGCGATCGCCCTTGACCACTCTCATGCCATTGGTGCTGGCGTTTTCACCCATCAGGCCGAGGCCTGTCATGCCCACGCCTTCGTCAGCCTTGTCGCTGGCACCCTTCTCACCGTTGAGCCCAGGCTCAGTATTGACTGGCTTGACCAGGTCGCCGACATAATACTGCACAGAGTAGGTCTTGGCAGCACCTGATTGCGGGCTGGTGATCAGAACGACTTCCTCGTCGATCGTGTAAGTCAGGTTCAGTTGTCTGAGCAGCAGCTCAAGAGCCTTGCGGAGCTTGATCTTGCTGACCGACAGGCTGACCGGCGTATCAGGCGTGAAGCCTTCTTCCGCCAAAGCCTTAGGATCGATTTCGATATTCAGGCCGGTGTAATTTTCCATGAAGCTGATGACTTCAGAGATCGGCTGCTTATTGAAGTCGAAGGTCACATCGTCAGTCATCTTCTTCTCAATGGCCAGCGTGCGGGCGTCCTTGCGGGGCTCCAGGCGGGCCATCAGTTCCCGGCGATTGATCGTCAGGTCCTTGAAATCTTTCGGGAAGGCGATCCCACGCTCGGAGATGGCTGGGTCAACGATCATCGCTTCGTCAACCGAGTGCATGGCCGAGAGGAAACCCTCTTCCTTGTTGGCTTCGTTGGTCATGGACCGCTTGAAGTGGCGTTCCGTCCGGGCCTTCCAGCTCATCGCCGTGGCGGCCAGATTGTTCGGGTCGATTTCCACGGCCCGCTTGGCAAACATTTCCGCTTCTTCAAGCTTGCCGTTGGTGTAGGCGTCAGAAGCCTGCTTCATCAGGGCTTCCACTTCGCCCTGCTTGGCCTTGTCGGCTTCCAGAATCCGCAGACGCTTGCGTTCGATTTCCGCACGGGCGTTCACGTCGGCCATCTTCACATCGAAGTCAGCCTTTTCCTTCTTCGCCAGCTCAATGGCCACTTCCACACGGCGGACCATGGTTCGCTTCACGGCTTCCGGAGCTTCCGCCGCATTCACGGCCTTCAGCGTCTCTTCCAGAAGACCGATCGACTTGCCTGGATCTGTTTCCAGATACCGACGAGCCTCTGCCACCTTCGTGCCCACTTCAGCATTCAGCTTCTGGGCAGCCACCATGTTCATGTCAGCCGGCTTGGCGGCTTCTTCCTTGGCACCCTGTGCATCATTCGAAGAGAGCTTCAGGAGCAAGTCCTGCACCTTCTGGCTCATGCCTTCTTCAATGCCCGGCACCGCAGCGATTTCCGTCAACAGGGCCTTGGCCCGGCCGCTATCGCCCTTGCGAAGAGCATCCAGAGCCGCTTCATACATGGCCACAGAGCCGTTCTGAGCCGCCAGAGCAATCTGGGCGATCAGGTCATCAGCCTGCGCTTCCACACCAAAGCCACCCGCCTTGGCCTTCTCGGCAGCAGCCTTCGCCGCTTCGAAATTGCCTGAGGCCAACATGGCCTTCGACTGATCCAGCAACTGCTCGCCGGCATTGGCCGCCTTGGCTTCGCCGGATTCAGCCAGCTTCGCGATTCCGGGGGCCGCTTCGATCGGGGCCGGGTCAGCAATCGGGGCAGGCGGCGGAGTCAGGTCCGCTCCAGCAGCCGGGGCAACCAGTGCCGTTGGCTGATCGGCAGAGACCTTGGCAACGGCTGAATCAACAACCATCTTGCCGGAAGCCTTGGCCACGGTAATGTCATGAAGCACGTCTTCAGCACGCGGGGCATCCAGTGGCGGAGCCACATTCAGCGCCAGTGCCTGACGAGCCTTGCCTTCGGCTTCAACCAGTTTGCCCTGGCCAGCCAGTGTGCGGGCTTCCTGAACCAATGCGTCATAAACGCCAAGGTTCACCTGACCCTTCACACCCGACTTGCGAAGCTGGTCACGCTGCTTGATCGCTCTGGCAGCGGCCACCACCTTCTTCGGGCTGTCTTCAAACATGCCGAAGTCAAGCTTCCAGCTCTCAACGTCCAAAGCCACGGCTTCCGCCTGTTCCGGCTTGCCGGAGGCGATCAGCTGGCGGGCCATCTTGAGCTTGTCCTTGGCGGCCTTCTTGTCGTGGGCACCGCTCGAGGCGGCAACCGCTGGACGGGCCTTCTCCAGCACTTCTTCAACACGGTCAGGCGTGTCGTCGAAGAGTGTATAAGTCACATTCAGGGCACGAGCCTGAGCCACCTTGGCTGCAGCATCGTCAAAATTCCCCTGTCGAATATCTTCCCGGGCTGATTTCAGCAGCCAGCGAGATTTCTGCTTGGTATCAGCCGTTTCGGCCGATCGGCTCACCGCCGGAGCGACAGCCTGTGTCTGCTGCACCGCTGTATCAACCTTGGCTGATGCAACAGGTGCCGCTGCGGTGGCTTTACCCATCGCTGAGAGATAACTGTCAAGAATCGTCTGCTCTTCTTTTGAGAGCATATCGCGATAATCATTCGCAGCATTCAGATACTGAGCTGCTTTGGCTTTATCGCCTGCATTGAACAACTTGGCACCGGCTTTGACATACTCAACCGGTGGCACTGGTGGCTGGGGACGACCGGCAGATGCGGGAACATCTCCCCACGGAGCTGCCAGCAGGCCTGCTCCATTCGAACCCAACGCCAGAATTACGGCCAGGGACTTCAGCTTACCCAACGCGACCTCCTTTCGCCTCTCACAAATCCACCGCCGGCTTCCCTGACGACGATGCGGGTTTTCCATAGCGTTTGACCCTTTCATGAGAGGTATCGAAATCCTTTTCCTTCAGGCGGCTCGTTAAAACCGCTTCCCAAACTGTCTCCACGACCAAGACGATCCACCCTGATTCACCAACCCGACCAGACTCACCGGTCAGAATCGGAATTATCAGAACGCATCGCATTTCGCGGTGTCTTAACTCTTATCGAACAATTGGTCAACGCGGTTTATTCGAAATACAAAGAATTATCATTTTTTTTGGAAAATTCTGCCAAAACCCCCAAAATATTTTCAGGAATAAGTTAATTTTGAAAAAATACGAAGACTGAAAAATTTACAGCGAATAAACAAACAACTAAAAACAGAGGGTTTTAAATTTTAAAACAGCGTGTTTTTTTTGATGACATCAAAAGCAGAATACCATCATATACTTCAACTTAAAGGATTTAATGGCATCCAAGCTTGATGGTGGTTACAAAAAATTTGCAGGACAGGTTATTTTTGAAGCTACGAGCTGTTGCCTATCAATAGACGGGACATGCTGCCATAAAATAATGATGACTTATTGAGCTCCAAAATCGCGGCCCACGGATCAAATCTGCCCAGCCCTCCTATTTAACCAGCCTTGCATTCGACTGAATTCGTCCCAGGAAATGCCAGGTTGCCGTAGTGCGCCGCGAATCGTTCCTAAACTCCGTTCATTCAGAAAACCGGAGATTTCTTTCTCTTTGCTGCTTTTTGGACGCAATTCCACGACAGCAGGCTAACCCGAAGCGCAAGCGAGGGAATTATTCTGAGCAACCTATCTGATTTCTTATCCCTCGCTAGCGCTTCGGGTTAGCCTTGTTTTTAGTAATGTGG
>JBILGL010000344.1:0-5136 GCA_044351075.1 Isosphaeraceae bacterium
CCGCCGGTAAGAGACATGTCAGGTTTACTCCAAATGTCGTCTGAAGTGCCGTATTTTTATAAAGATACGCCATGGCCGACTCGGCCGTGGCCCCCGGCGCCAGCTCGAGCTGAATGCGAATCTCTTCGGTCGAAAGATCTTTCACATTGACCAGCTGTGGCACCTGCCCATCGCTGATCAACTGGCCAATCTTCTCTACCAGTGGGTCTTTCTGCACCGTGTAGGGAATGCTGGTGACCCACACTATTGCACTCTTCTGCGGGTCATTTTCCCAAGTGCCTCGCACCTTCAGCGAACCTGAGCCTTTGGCATAAACATTGGTAATTTCAGACTTTGATGCAACCAGAATTCCACCGGTCGGAAAATCAGGCCCCGGCAGCACTTCCAGAATGCTATCAAGTGAAGTTTCCCGATTCTTTATCAGAAGTTTCAACGCGGCAACCACTTCCGCCAGATTATGGGGCGGAATGTTGGTCGCCATGCCCACAGCTATGCCCGTTGTGCCATTAACGAGCAGATTCGGCAGGCGTGCAGGCAAAACGACTGGCTCATCAACCGTTGCGGCATAATTCGGCCGAAAATCGACAGTATCCTGCCTCAGCTCGTTGAGAAGCTCTTCCGCCGCCGGCATCAATCGGCATTCGGTGTATCGCATGGCGGCAGGGGGGTCGCCATCGATCGAGCCGAAATTGCCGTAGCCATCGATCAGCGGATAACGCAACGAAAACGACTGGGCCATACGCACCAGGGCATCATAAATCGACTGATCACCATGCGGGTGATAGCTCTTGATCACTTCCCCAACCACCGCCGCAGACTTCACATAACGGCTATCGGAACGAATCGATAAATCTGCCCCCATCGCATAAAGAATACGCCTTTGAACAGGCTTGAGGCCATCGCGCACATCGGGCAGAGCACGGCTTGTGATTACCGAAAGAGCATAATTCAAATATCTGGCCCGAGTGGCATCGGCCAGTGTCACATCTTCCACCTTCGGTTCCGGCGGCGGTGCTTCAATCCCGCCCTGGCCACGATTTCGCTGACGTCTCGCCATGTCATCCTTGCCTTTTGGCTTACTTTGCAGAGCAGAAAAGCCTGCACTAAATCAGATAGTTCGAATTATAGTGATCCGTCCGCTTTTCTGAAAGAAACTTGTGCGCCACTCATTCGAAATCCATCAAAAACCAGTGCCACTGGAACAAGCTTGTAGCCGCCCTCGCATAAACAACCAAAAGTCTTATTTAAAACGATAATCCCGCTCAACTTGGCATCCTCCTGTTAAAATCCGAATGATCGAAATGGGTATGAAGAATTAATGAATCTCATGGCTTGACCCAATGTCATAGAAGTATAAGAATAGTTGAAGGAAATTCCATATCAATTCAATTTCTTTGAATTGGTACGAATTTTGCACTCACCGTCTTTCGCTCTAGCGTCTTCATCACATAGTCATACTGACTGCAACAGGAGTTTTTGATGTATTCCTCTCTCGTCCGTAAGTCACTTGTTCTTCTTCTTTCCGTATCCACCCTTGCCGTTATTGGCTGTGGCGGTGGCGGTGGTGCTCCTCCGGCTGGTGTTTTGGAACCCGGTCCAAAGAAGAACGCTGGCGCTGAAGGTGCTTCACCAACTGGTAAGGGTGCACCTGCCGACAAAGAAGCTCCTGCCAAATAAGTAGGCGTTTTCTATTCTCATCTGGCCTCATTTCCTCTCTATTGTCATCCTAATCAGGAGTCTCTCATGATTCGTACCCGTAAGACAGGAAGCTCAGCATTCACGCTGATTGAGCTTCTTGTTGTGATCGCGATTATCGCGGTTCTCATATCGCTTCTTCTACCTGCGGTTCAGTCGGCCCGTGAAGCCGCCCGCCGTGCCCAGTGCATTAACAACCTTAAGCAGCTCGGTCTCGCCACAGCGAATTACGAGTCTGCTCATGGTGTTTACCCACCTGGCATGTTTTGGCAGGCGATTGGCACATCAGGTTCAGTCACCACTGGTGGCGGTCCTCTTGTTCTGCTCACCCCTCAAATGGAGCAGACCGCTGTATCCAATGCCATTAATTTCATGACGACCATGTGGGATCCACCTAACAGCACGATCCACGCTCTTGGTATCAGTTCACTCTGGTGCCCAAGCGACAACGCCAATCAAATCCGTTCTCTTTCATACGGTGGTAACAGCTATCCGAGAATGGCTTACTCCAGCTATGCCGGTATGTGCGGCCCCTGGATCGCCAATACCTGGTCAATCCCGGGCCTTGGAACTGGCCAGCGTGCAACGCATGGTCAGGCCAAGTCGAATCAACTTGGTATGTTCAATGTTTGCAGCGATGTTCGTATCAGTGGTGTGACTGACGGTACTTCAAACACCATCATGTGGAGCGAGCACACCGGTGTGCCGCTGACTGCCGCTGCCCAGCTTGACTGGCACTGGTGGACATCTGGTAATCACGGCGATACATTGATCACCTCCATGTTCCCGCCAAACCCACAGCGTAAGATTAACGGTGGTGCCGCTGCTCAGGCATTCATCTACTCGGCTTCAAGCATGCACCCGGGTGGTGCCAACGTGGCGATGGTTGACGGCTCGGTCCGATTCATTAAGGATACGATCGATACAGCTCAGCCAATGGTTCCATTGACAAGCGCCGGCGTTGACCCGATTCAATCGGAAGTTGCTGCCTGGATTCAGGTCATTCCTACTGGTGGTAGCCAGACATGGGATCGTAACTACGGACCCAAGCCCGGTGTTCGTATGGGCACATGGCAGGCTCTGACCACCCGCAATGGTGGCGAAGTGATCTCTGCTGATTCCTATTGATCGATAAAAAAATTGATCTTAATCAAAAAGAGTCGGCCCTGGGCCGGCTCTTTTTTTTGTTACTCCATCAGAAAACCCGAGTTTTGGGCAGAATCTTTAAACTCAATCCAGAGAGAAAACCGGAGTTGACTCGACCTTTGGGAATTTTCCCAGTCCAGATTAAGAAGAACAAGGCTAACCCGAAGCGCTAGCGAGGGATAAGAAATCAGATAGATTGCTCAGAATAACTCCCTCGCTTGCGTTCTTTGAAGTTGCGCATTTAGATGAATCTGTTTTCTTTGCGGCTCCAGAGGAGCCGGCTATGAATAGATATGGCCTCCGTCCATCGATAAGAATAGGCATTGAATTATTGGGCTCCAGAGGAGCTGTCTATGAATAGTTATGGCCTCCGGCCATCGATAAGAATAGGCATTGAATTATTGGGCTCCAGAGGAGCTGTCTATGAATAGTTATGGCCTCCGGCCATATAAACCACCGATCTTTTTATTGATTTTCCTTAACGGATTAAATCGCAGCGTATCTTTGGATTTCGGCAAAATGACAATTCAAAAAGTGCAACTTCAAAGCTTGCGCTTCTGGTTAGCCTGCTGTCGTGGAATTGCGGCCAAAAGCAGCCAAGAGAAAGAAATATCCGGTTTTCTGAATGAACGGAGTTTAGTTGTAAGTTTGGCCTTCAACAATCCGAGCGATTCAAATCGCATCTGCCGGCAATTCAGCCTCTCATAAGGTCGATATTTAACTTTCCAGTCAGAACGCTTTTTCTCCACATCCGATCAGATTTGTGATTAAGCTGATGAACCGTTTTTCAAATTAATTAAGGTTCGGATTTCCGCTTTGTCTCTGTATTCTGAGCATCTCTGCAATCTGACTCGCCTGAATCTCGCCTGTTAACAGGTCCCAGAGATCCTTGATCCCATTCCAGAAAATATGTTCTCTGGTAGCAGGCTTGATTTCCCAGCTTCCCTCGCTCAATTCCCCTTCAAGCTGCATTGGCCCCCAGCCAGCGTAATTCGCCACAAGCAACGATGGCTCGACCTGCTCATGCAGCATCTCCTGAATTTTATCAGGATCAACCGTGCGATAAATCTCTGCTTCAATCTCGTCGTCCGCCAGATCCGCATTTTCATGAATCATCACCAGCGGGCCACCCACCGGCCCACCCACATGAATCGGCTTGTCCCACTCAATCGTGGAACCATAAATTTTCGTTGAAAGCTCTTCAATCGTCAGCTTGCTCGGGCGGTTAATCACCACGCCAGCCGCACCTTCCGACGTATGATCAAAAATATAAACTACCGTACGAGAAAAATTCGGGTCGGTCAGCGACTGGCTGGCCAGCAGGAATTGCCCTTTTAACGAAAGTTCAGCCATCTTTTTTTCTTTAACCCCGATTCGTGCACCATCGCCGCCGCATTTTCATTTCAATCTTAAATGACACCACGAAATAAATCAAAAAAAGCTGCCTTGTTTCCTCGGCAGCTTTCTCTTTAAGCACATGAATTAACAGCAATGTTTCAAGGCTGCTTCGGCTGAGCCGGTTCGGCTGGCTTCGGCAGCATTGGCTTCGCTTCGCATTTCGATGGTCTGCAAAATCTCTTCGACCAGCGTACGAAACTGATTTGATTGGTCGGAATAAGTCATGCATTCCGCCAGATATTGCTGATTCTGAGGCATCTGCATAACGTAAGCATCAAAATGGCCTCGCTGCTTGCCGGGCGCGTCTTTCGCCTGCAGTGCAGCCTCCACTCGATAGACCCGACGATTCTTCCAGCCTGGGTCCGTCAGCCAGCCTTCCGTCACGGCGAAGACCTGGAATCCATCCGCCTTCCATTCGTCCTCAAGCTCTTTGCGAAACGCCTCAGCCTTCACATTTGCCGCATCCAGATCAAGCCTGATGAATTCCGGCGGTTCGCCGGCTGCGACAAACATCACGGTGTTATCTTCCGTCATCTGCGGCTTGAAAACTGGCGGATGCCGCAAAACAAAACGATTGGCCGGATCCTCAAAGACCAGCCAACTGTTCTCCTTGGTCACCGTAGGTGTTGCCGATGGCAGGCTGATCGGATTCTGACGCCCCGTCACTTGCCGCTCATAAACCAGCTTCCGATCAAAAACCTGCTTCAACCGGCCATTACCACCATCCAGATCCGAAACTTCAAGCTGAGCAAATGTCAGCTTCGTAATAGTCCCCGAAGCGGTAATCACCGTATCAAGGTTTCGGGCCCCCAAAACCGGAGTATCATCAATCCGTGCAGTACCTTCGGAAAAATCAAATTCATACTGCAAGTTGAGCGCACATGTGCCAAGATCCGT
>JBILGL010000029.1:0-16120 GCA_044351075.1 Isosphaeraceae bacterium
CACCGCTCCAGTCAATGGCCACAAACGGCAGCGTTTTTCTGCTTCAGGCCACCGGCCTGCCCGCCATTAACGAAGGCAATGTGATTCTTGTAGGCGACGGCAAGCCGCTGGAAGTGGCCAGGGCCTGTAATGGCCTCTCCATGCTGCTTTCATTCGCCACGCTCATTACGGCAACCGCCATTCTTTGCAAGCGGCCGCTGCTGGATAAGGTGATTCTGATGCTGTCGATCGTTCCGATCGCCATCTTTTCCAATATCATCCGAATCACCCTGACGGCCTTTTTCTTCCAGATGCCTGAGTTTGTCGAGAAATTCTCCAAGATCCTCGGCTGGGAGCCCGACGACTTCACCCACGACGGCGCCGGCTATCTCATGATGCCGCTGGCCCTGGTGCTGATCTTCATTGAGCTCAAGGCACTTGATTTTCTGCTCGTGCCCGATGATGTGGAAGGCAGCGACGAGCGCGTTGCAGGCATTATGCCCGTAAAGACCGAAACGCCGGAAAAACGAACCAAATCAACGCGCATTCCGTCAAACCCCAACGACTACATCATGGCAGCCACCGGCATGAAGATCAAAAAAAAGCCGGATGAAAATAAATCCTGAGCCCCTGGCCCGCCCGTGAGCCATCAGCCACGCCCGGTCATCATTGTTACCGGTGATTTTGTCCGCACCGGCGGTATGGACAGAGCCAATCTCGCCCTCGCCGAATATCTTGCCGATCACCCGGCCCAGGCCAGCCACGTTCATCTCGTGGCCCATCGGGTTGATCCCGACCTTGCTGCCCATCCGCGCATCACTTTTCATCAGGTGCCCAAGCCGCTGGGCAGCTATTGGCTTGCCGGGCCCCTGCTCGACCGCTCCGGCCGAAAGCTTGCCAGAAGCATTCCCGGCGCAAGGCTGATCGTCAATGGCGGCAATTGCCTCAGCCCGCTGGTCTCAGCCAATTGGGTGCACTATGTTCACGCCGCCTGGAGCCCCGCCCACTTCGCCGAAACAAGCCGCCCAGGCCTCGCCCGACGCCTGAAAAACAGCCTTGCCCGTGCCGCATTTCTCCGGCAGGAACGCCAGGCATTTCAGCTTGCCCCGCTCCTTTTCGCCAATAGCCACCTTACGGCCCGCCACCTGATTGATTATTACCACCTGCCTGAATCAAAAATCAGAGTGGTTTATTACGGCACAGATGCAAACATTTTCAAACCAATCACACCGATTGAACGCAAAACCGCACGCGCCTCGCTGAATATCACTGACAATCGCCCGACGGCGATATTTGTTGGCTCGCTGGGCGATGCCCGCAAAGGCTTTGACCTGCTTTTTCAGGCATGGGCCGGGCTGATTGGCCGACACCCCGACAAAAGACCGCTGCTGCTGGTTGTCGGTGCGGGTGCCGCGCTGGAAGAATACCGCCGCCAGGCCGCCCATTTTGTTGAGTCAGACGCGATTCGTTTTCTCGGCTTCCGCACGGATGTGCCGGCACTTCTGGCCGCAGCCGATATTCTCATAAGCCCTGCCCGCTACGAGGCCTATGGCCTGAATGTGCATGAAGCTCTCTGCCGCGGCCTGCCCGTGCTGGTGAGCCAATCGGCCGGCGTGGCGCAAAGGCTTGTGCAGCATGAACCCGCATGTCAGGATTTGTTCACATTGCCGGAAGTTGATGACTACAATGCCATTACGGAAAGTCTTACGCGCTGGATTGGCGATCCGGTGCCATTTCAGAAAGTTGCCATTGGCTTGGGCGATGTGTTAAGAAAGCAACAGTGGGCGGATCGAATGGAAAATTTTATGGCTTATTTTGACAATTAACTGGTGTTTTTTAACTAGTTTGTATAAAATAATGAACGTTAGTCTTAAATCTTTTTGGGGCTTACGATTTTCATTGACGATTGCAGGACTTAACGATATTTTATGATATTGGAATGTTCACATTCGGTCATTTTTCGTATGGCCGGCTACTTGTGCTGAAGGATTTCTCCCCATGTTTCGCTCTGGATTACTGAAAAAATCAGTTGGTTTTGTTGCGTTGATGTTTTTCGCATCGGTCGCCTCGGCTGATTTCACCCCGATTAACCAGCCTGACTCAACATACACCTCCAGCACCACCGTGCTGAACATGACCGGGATTGGTAGCGGCTCATCGGGCACCTCATTTCCAGAGGGCTCAATGACTGTAACCTCCAACACTGTTCTGACGAAGTGGACAGTCGGCGTTCCTCTCGGCTACTCCTTCTGGGGTTCACCACCGAACACCGAAACCAGCCAGCCTGATCAGCTCATCACTAATAATTCAACCACAAGTATCTCGCTTTCGCTTTCATCAGCTCAGAACACCTTTGGTTTTGAGCTTCAGGGCAATCCTGGCAACCCAGTGACAACGGCTTTCACCGTCAATTTCTTTGATGCTTCCAGTACGCTTGTTGGCTCAATCGTTCGCTCGGTTGACGCCAATCAGTCCAATCCAGGTGCAGGTGCCCTGCTCTTCGCCGCCACCAGCTTTTCCAATCCGTTTGTCCGTGCGACCATCGTGGCACCGACTGGCTTTGCCGGCGGCTTTGGCGTCGCTCAGATTCGCTGGGGCACAGCCGCCGTTCCAGAACCAGCCAGCATCGCCCTGATGGCTCAGGCCGCCGTTGGCTTTGGCTACATTGCCTATCGCCGCCGCCGCAAGGCCTGACTCAGCCTTTGAATTGCTGAACATTCCCCGCCCTGGCCTGATGGTCAGGGCTTTTTTGTTTTTACAGAACATACAAATTCGTTGCGACTTCCGTCACGCATTTGATTCTTATTCTCCCGACATCACTTTCGCGTTATGATTTCATTTATTCCGGCACAATCGCCCCTGATCAATCTGCGGCATTAATCATCATGAAATCGCTCTCTTTACGACTGCTTTGCCTTCTCTCGGTTGTTTTTGGCCTCTGCGCTGCACACGCCGACGATAAACCCAATATCGTTCTGATTTATGCCGATGATCTGGGCTATGCCGATATCGGCTGCTTCGGCGGCTCGATTCCTACGCCCCATATTGACCGCCTGGCCCGTGAAGGTGTGCGATTCACTGATTTCTATGTCGCTCAGGCCGTCTGTTCCGCCAGCCGCACCGCCCTGCTCACCGGTTGCCTGCCGAATCGCATTGGCATTCTGGGTGCCCTCGGGCCAAATTCCAATAATGGCATTAATGCCGCTGAAACAACGCTGGCCGAAGGCCTGAAAAGCAAGGGCTATGCCACGGCCATTTTCGGCAAGTGGCACCTGGGGCATCATCCGGAATTTCTGCCGACCAATCACGGCTTTGATGAATACTATGGCCTGCCTTATTCCAACGACATGTGGCCGCGGCACCCATCGGCCAAGCCGGGGGCCTATCCGGCATTGCCTTTGGTGGAAGGGCTTTCCGTCATCGCCCGCAACCCGGATCAATCGCTGCTGACGAATTCCTATACCGATCACGCCATCAGCTTTATCAATCGTCACAAGCCAGAGCCGTTTTTCGTCTATCTGCCTCATTCCATGCCGCATGTGCCCCTATTTGTCTCCAAAGAGGGCGACGGAGCCACCGGCAAGGGCCTTCATGCCGATGTCATCGCCGAGATTGATCGCGGCATCGGCCGCATTCTCGACACGCTCAAGGCCAACGGCCTCGACGAAAACACACTTGTCATTTTCACCAGCGACAACGGCCCCTGGCTTACCTACGGCGATCATGCCGGCTCGGCCAAGCCACTGCGCGAAGGCAAAGGCACCTCGTTTGACGGCGGTGTGCGCGTGCCTTTTGTCGCCCGCTGGCCCAAAAAGATCAAGCCTGGCGCGGTGATCAGCCAGCCAGCCATGACGATTGACATGCTACCGACCATCATGAGCATTGTTGACAACGCCTGGCAACCGCCCAAAGATCGCCCAATCGACGGCCTTGATATCCGCCCGATGCTCTTTGGCGATACGTCCGTGAAGACCCCGCACGAAGCCTTTTATTTCTATTGGGGCAACGAGCTTCAGGCCGTGCGCGTGGGCGACTGGAAGCTCCACTTCCCGCACGATTATCAATCAATCGAAGGCCGCCCGCGTGCCACCGGCGGCAAGCCCGTAGGCTATACCAAAAGCCGCACCGGCCTGGCTCTTTACAATCTGCGGAACGACATCGGCGAAACCACGAACCTGATTGACAAAGAAGAAGCTGTGGCCGAGCTGCTGAAAGTAGAAGCCGACGAAATACGCGCCCTTTTAGGCGACACCAACACCGGCCAGAAGGGCACCGCCGTGCGCGAGCCTGGCCGCCATCAGCCGGAATCCGCGAAGTAATTGAACATATAAATAAATGAAAATCCAGCCAATTGACTTGAAAAAGCTCCGCGTTTTCCCGCTGGCCGAACGCAAAAGCCTGACGCGCATCGATGAAATCCTGGTTGATCCGGACGCCCCGCCGCCCTCCGTTTCCGATGACACCGCCCGCCTGCTCGACCGCTGTGCCGCTGATATTCGTGCCGCCAGATCTCGCGGCGCGGCTATTATGCTGATCTATGGCGCACACCTGCTGCGCAATGGCACCGCCCACATTCTTGACAGGCTCATGGGCCAGGGCTTTATCACCCATCTGGCCACCAACGGGGCCGGCACCATTCACGACTGGGAATATGCCTGGCTGGGCCGATCGACCGAATCTGTCCGCGAAAATGTGGCCACCGGCACCTTCGGCACCTGGGACGAAACCGGCCGCAATATTCATCTGGCCCTGATGGTCGGCGCCCTTTGTGGCGAAGGCTATGGCAAATCACTGGGCCGCTTTATCCATGAAGATGGCACCACCCTGCCCACTGCCGAAGAGCTGGCCCGGCTGATCGCCGCCGAGCCCGCCAGCCCGCTCACGCCCGCCCGGGCCGAGCTTTTAAACGCCATGACGCAGCACCATCTGCCCGAAGGGCGTGTGGAAGTGAGGCACCCAAACATGCATGCATCCATCATTGCAACGGCTTTTCAGCACAAAACACCGATGACGGTGCATCCGGGCATCGGCTACGACATTATCACCTGCCACCCGATGTTCTCAGGTGCGGCGATTGGCCGCGCGGCAGCCCTTGATTTTCAGCTCTTTTCCGGCTCGGTTGAAAATCTCGATGGCGGAGTGGTGCTTTCCGTCGGCTCGGCGATTATGGGCCCTCAGGTTTTTGAAAAAAGCCTCTCCTGCGTGAATAATCTACGATTGCAGGCAGGGCGCCCAACTGTCAGCGACCACAGTATTTACGTGGTTGATCTTCAGGATGGAGGCGGCTGGGACTGGTCAACCGGCGAACCACCCAAATCAAACCCGGCCTATTATCTCCGATTCTGCAAAAGCTATGCCCGCATGGGCGGCACCATGCAATACGCCCAGAGCGACAACGCCGCTTTCATCGCGCATTTGCATACAAGATTGAAGTAATAATCACGCCTAAATAAGAATTATAAAGCGGTTTTAAGCTTAATAAAACATGTTTAACTAAAAGCAATTATTCGTTTTATTTAAACTCACTTCAGAGAGAAAACCGGAGTTGACACAACCTTTGGGAATTTTCCCAGTCCATATTAATAAAAACAAGGCTAACCCGGAACTCTAGCGAGGGATAAGAAATCAGATAGATTGCTCAGAATAATTCCCTCGCTTGCGCTCTTTAAAGTTGCGCTTTTAGATGAATCTGTTTTCTTTGCGGCTCCAGAGGAGCCGTCTATGAATAGATATGGCCTCCGGCCATATAGATCACCTATCTTTTTATTGATTTTCATTAATGATTCAAATTGCGGCAAATCCCGGGTCTTCAGCAGCTCGACAATACAAAATCGCAACTTCAAAGCTTGCGCTTCGGGTTAGCCTGCTGTCGTGGAATTGCGGCCAAAAAGCAGCAAAGAGAAAGAAATATCCGGTTTTCTTAATGAACGGAGTTTAGATAGTTATATTGTCGTAACTTAAAAATTTATTTTCTATCGATATTCCGGGAGACCTGCTGTTTATACGCTTAGTAAGGCTTAATGGATAAATTCGGAAATTATTCATTTTGTGCAGTCGCCATCAGCCACGATGATCAACCCCCAATGCTCCGCCCTGCCACACCAACCCGGCCAATCGTTCGGCTTATCCGGGGTCGATAAACAGCAGACAAAAGAAACGCCTAACTAATTTCATAAGAAGTTCTTAAGTCATTCATGAAACCCCTGTCGAAATTATTTTCCACACTACCGGCGAGCATCGTTTGAACGTGGCCTGTTTTGGCCAGGTAAGACTCAGCGAGCAGAAAAAAACGGGTTTTCACGATATGCCGTAAAGGCCTCTAAAATCGTTTTTAAGCCCTCCGTGGATCAAGAACGATAAAATACACTAAAGTTTTCTGAGAGTCGCACCACGGGCCTGCCAGGGGCCTTAAAACGGCTGTCGCCAAACGCATGCCCCCTGAATCATGCTCACCCATCCATTTTAGGCCCTGTGACCCACCACCCTGAAACCGCCTCAAAATCATCATAAGCCAATTATAATTATACACTTACAAAATTTATTAACCAATTCGGCCCCGGATAAACAACCCTATTTAGTAAACTTTTGTATATTAACGTGAAACCGGGCATAGTTCCTGAATCGACTCTGGCGAATTTCAAGAAACGGCAGTGTTGCAAAAAAACGGCAGCCCACTGATCAGGCCACCACTAACGAGAAACCAGGCATACCCGTAATGATTATGGTACTGTACAAAACATTATTAACGAGAAACCGGGCATACTTGCAGCAATTAATAACTATACAGAAGTTCATAACGAGAAACCGGGCATACTTGGCCAGTGTGGTTGATGGGTCCAAAACAACGAATTCGAAAAATTGAATCGACCTTTGGGCCAAATACCGTGAAACCGGGCATACTTGGGCCCCAATCGACAAAAAAATACCGTGAAACCGGGCATACTTGGGCCAACTGTTCTAATTTCTTTAGATACCGGTCTAATTTCTTTAGATACCGGTCTAAAATTTTATAGTGATTCCGGGCATACTTGGGCCAACTGTTCTAATTTCTTTAACGGTATTCCGGGCATAGTTCACTATGTTGTACACGTGGTACCGGGCATACCAAATACCGTGAAACCGGGCATACTTGCCCCTCGTAAGTCCTTGCTGTGTAAGGAAAATCCTCGCGTGCGCGCGATATGTTTTAATATGTTTTAATACAAAAACAACAAACAACATAGTAATACTGGTAAGTAGGAGAGCGACCGACTCCGGACGGTTGTTGTTGTTGTTTTTTAATCTTTTTATGATACAATAAAACCGAAAACCTTCTGATGGCAAAGCTTTAGGAAAAATAGCGAAGCGTTTCAAAGCGGATAAAAAGCATGGGCAAGGCTGAAAATCAGGAAAAGCTCTGGGGTCTGGAAGCCGAACCGGATTCTGGTTCAGGCCCTGATGAGCCCCACTCAGCCGATGAAACGGAATTGCAGCCAACTGGCGAATTCAAGGACGAAATGAATCTCGCCGAATTCCCGATTGCCGCCCTGACGGACCGCGTGCCCGACGGCACGATGACGCTTGTTTTTGAGGATCAGATTGAGCACGAAGGCGACGCGATTGTCAGGCGACTGTCGATCACGGGCCATGGCAAGCTGGGTCTGCCATCGGCGCTTGACGATCAGGTGATCGTCGGCCTGATACAATTGACGAAACGCCAGAATAATTTCACCAACTCACGGGTTTATTTCAGCCGTTATGAGCTCATTGAGCTTTTGGGCTGGTCGCAGGACGGCCACAGTTATCGCCGCATTGACGACGCTTTAAACCGCTGGGTGGGCGTGGTTTTATCGTATGAAAATGCCTGGTGGGACAACGCCGAGCAGAGCTGGGTGGACGAAAACTTTCACATCATTGACAACGTCACGCTTTACGACCGTGAAAAGGCGATGAGCCGGGCCAAAAATGGCAAGGCCAAGCCGCCCAAGCCGTTATCAAGTTTCAAATGGAATGATGTGATGTTTCGCAGTTTTCAGTCGGGCAATTTAAAGCAGCTCGACCTGGAATATTATCTGAGCCTGCGATTGCCGACATCCAAGCGGCTTTACCGCTTTCTGGATAAGCGATTTTATCATCGTGAGCGTGTTGATTTTGATTTAAGAACATTAGCATGTGAACATGTCGGCATGAGTCGGGAATATGCCCCGACCGAGCTGAAAAGAAAGCTCAGAAGCGCTTTTGACGAGCTTGAGAAAAGTGGTTTTCTTGAGCCATTAAACGATGCCGAACGCTATATCTGCGAGGAAAAAGGCCGCTGGCGTGTGCTTTTTGTGCGTGGTGCCAAGCGGCGGGCCGAAGAAGAGGCCGCCCGCGAATCAAACACGGTTGAAGCACTGTATCAGGAGCTTTTGACGCGAGGCGTGCATCATCAGGTGGCTAGAGATATTGTCGAACGTCATGAGACCGACAGAATCAGGGCGAAAATTGAAGTTTATGACTGGCTGCTGGCTCATTCGCAAGAAAATGTCCTGCGTAATCCGGCGGGTTATCTGGTCGCTTCCATTCGAGACGACTACAGCGACCCGGATGAATATGCCCCGAAATTAAAAAAAGTACGTAAAAAGAAGGGCGAATCAGGCGAAGAATTGCATCAGGATGAAGAAATACAATCGGAAGAAATGCAATCCGATTCTGAAAAACCATCTGGCCGCGGCAAATCAAATGCAAATTCAAATCTGAATACGGCTGGAAATAAAACCGAGGAAGAGGAAGCGAAACAGCTTGCACAGTGGCAGGCACTGCCCGAAACGCTTCGCGAAGAGATTATTGCAGCCGTTAATAAGCAGCATAAGGGGCTCTTGCAGTGGCCCGCCATGATGACGCCTATGTATCTGGATGAAATGACTCGCCGATTTGGCCAGAATCCACCCGTTGCCCCTTTGCCCTCAGGCATTTCCATTACTGAAAAACTGATCGCCGAGGAAGAATCAGAAAAGCAGAAATAAAATCAGAATATTGAAAATGCAATCATGAATAAATCGAAAATTCTTTTGCTCGTTCATATTGGATTTCTGCTGATTTCATTTGCCATCACCGCGGCTGTATTCGAACAATTGCCCAGAATCGTGCCAATGCACTGGAATATCAGGGGCGAGGCCGATGGCTTTGGATCGCCTGGCACGGTCTGGATATCGCCCGTTATTAATCTCCTGATGTTTGGCTTCTTTCAGGGTCTGACATACGCCATTGCAAAAGATGAAAAACAGAAGTTTGCATTAATGCTGCTGGGTGTGAGCCTCTCGGGCTTCTTTCTTCTGCTTCAGATCCTTATTCTGGCTGCGAGCCTGAAATATCAGGTTGATATGACACGCTGGATGGGCCTTGGCCTGTGTGTCATGTTCATGATGATGGGTGGAGCCATGAAAGACCTGCCCAGAAATGGTCTTGCGGGTATCAGGCTGCCATGGACGATGAAATCGGACGAAGCCTGGGCCGTGAGTCACCACCGGGCCGCAAAAATCATGATTTATGGCAGTGTGGCCGGCTTTTGGATCAGCCTGTTTGTGAATGGGTTCGCTGGCATTATGATTTGCCTGCTGGCGATGTTATATACGATTCCAGACAGCTACTATGCAACCAGAAAATTGAGTTGAAATTAACAATACTAATGAAATGAAAATCCTCTTTCTTGCACCCACTGGCCAGCTTGGCGGCGCTGAACGCTGCCTGGTTGATACGCTCTGGAGCTTTCAGCAGGATCGTCCGGAAATTCAAAAAGTTTTAATTACCGGCTCGGATGGCCAGCTTGTCAAAGCCGCTGAAAATGAAACAACCAATGTTCTGATCCATCCTTTCCCCCGGCTTTTCTCAAGGCTTGGCGATTCAGGGCTGGGGCGATCAAAATTAAAACTGATCTTATTAATAATCAAAATGATCATTGCATTTCCGGCAATGGTTCTTTACTTAATGAAACTGCGAAATATCATCAGGCGAGAGAAACCGGCAATTGTGCATGTGCTGGGCCTGAAGATGCAGATATTAAGCCTGCTGGCTGTGCCATGGCGGGTGAAAATCGTTTGGAATGTGCAGGATTATATTGGCCAGCGGCGGATGGTGCGAATGATTCTGAAAATCGCGATGAAAACCGTTGGCCGGGTCCGAGATATTGCGGCGGGGTGCTGTTCGGATGACGTCTGTCGAGATCTGGCCGAAGTATTGCCAGGAAATGTAATCAGGAAAAATGAAACGATTTATAATACAGTCGATTTCAATACATTTCGCCCTGATGGTGAAATTATTCCCGAACTATCTGCAAAACCATTCATAAAAATAGGTCTGATTGCAACTTATGCTCGATGGAAGGGTCATGATCTCTTTATTGAAGCCCTGGCGAAATTAAATCAGGCCCCTGCCCTGCCCGACTGGCATGGTTTTATTATTGGCGGGCCGATTTATGCCACAGCCGGCAGCCAATGGAGTAAATCGGAATTACAACTGATGGCCGATGAAAATGGAATTGGCCAGAAAATGACATTTCTTGATTTTCAATCGAATCCGGCGGCGGCGATGCGAGGGCTTGATATTCTGGTTCATGCCAGCACAAAGGCTGAGCCGTTTGGCCGTGTGATTGCCGAGGGCCAGGCCTGCGGCTGTGTGGTGGTGGCTGTCAGTTCCGGCGGGTCAGGCGAAGTCTTTGAAAATGAAATCAGCGGAATTGGATTTCAAATGGGTAATGCCGATTCGCTGGCCAATGCATTACAATTATTATTAAATCATCCCGATAAACGTCGATCGATTCGTCAGAATCTTATTGATGAACCGGATAAAAAGTTTGATCGGCGGCGATTATCCAGCAAATGGATACAGTTGTACGATTTCAAATAGATATATCGATACGATTATCTGAATGCCCCGCCCTGACTTTCATCAAGGCGGGGACCGAACAGAGAAGAGGCCGATGCCTAAAGCCCAGCAGATCAATAAGATAATGACTGCTGAACATTTCGGCATAGATTGATGTGTGCAATTACCGGGCCAAAAACGGATAATACAACAATAATGTCGGAATATCATTCTATTTAAAATAGAAAAATTCTCTCTTTAGTCATTTGATGGATCGCGATAGACTTGGTTAAGAGTCGTCCGCCAGAATCAGTGAAGTTCGGCTAAAATGGCCGGATTTGGTGATCAATAGATGCCGCATCGAAAATTACAGTCTGCATCGACTGACAAGGCTTCTGCACCAGCCGGCAAGGCTGTTGCCTCGCCCTGCTGCAAGAAATGCAATCTGTTGCCTGATAATACTTGCGGCGGATGTGGTCGAAATCTTATGGAAATTGCCATGTGGGGCAGCATGACCGATGAACAGCGATTGGCCGTCTGGGGCCGGATCGGTCAGAAGCGAAAGGATTGAGGTGTCTATTTCTAGTTTGTTGAAAAGTCGTCGTGTGTTTATTGTTTTCTCGCTTGTTCAATCAATTCTGAGACCTTGGTAAATAATTCAACGGTACTGTAAAATAGATCTGAATCAGATACGGCCCGAGGGTGTTGCCAATTCTGCAAATGACTATAATCGCAGTATTCCAGACTTCCCGGTGAATTGAAATATAAGAGAATATCTTTGGCTGGGGGATGAAGAATGGCCAGTATAGGAATATCTGATCCCGATGCTAATTTGATACAACTGCTCGAACGCCTGGCAACTGGCGAGAAAATAATTATTACCCGTGATGGCGAGCCCGTGGCTGAACTGGTTCCGGTATCAAAGGATCATCTCATTGAAGAGGATGCCGTTGATCGAATGATTCAGTTTTCCAGAGGTCGTTCCGGTAAAAGCTTAAATATCCGGGAAATGGTTGAGGAAGGTCGACGTTGGTGATGTCGCTTCCAATAGCGTTCGTACTTGATAATTCTGTCACAATGGCCTGGTGCTTTCCAGATGAGAATAACGCCTATGCAGAAATGGTGTTAAGATCTTTGAGGAGCTCCGCTGCCGTTGTTCCTGCTATCTGGTCACTTGAAGTTGCCAATACTTTGCTTGTAGGAGAGCGAAGAAATCGCCTAAGTATTTCTGAATCAGGGCAATTCATTGGATTATTATCGAAATTTCCAATATTTATCGACGAAAAGACATCAGATCAAGCCTTGAAGATAAGCATCGAATTAGGACGAAATTATCAATTGTCTTCTTATGATGCCTGTTATATTGAATTGTCATTAAGGCTTGGTCTGCCCATTGCGACTCTTGATGAAAAATTGAAAAAGGTATCAATCCAGCTTGGAATCGCCGAATATAAACCAGCTCATGAATAATTGTTAATTCTTAGAATTCGGCACAATGAATGATGAAATTCTTCAGACGCTTCCCCTGCCCTGCTTCACGCCGTAGCCGGCAGCAGTGGCATTCGGGCCGGTTCTTTATGGCCAGGCTCGCATTCTTCGCGATCGGCGGGCACATTGGTATTACTGCCCAGCACTTCCGAATAAAGCCGGCTGAGGCGGTCAACCATCACACGGATGTCAAATTCCTGCATGGCCCGCAATCGGGCTCCGGCGGCATAGCCGGCCCGCAGGTTATCGTCGTTGGCCAGCAAGTCCGCGCAGCGGGCCAGCTCGGCCGAATCGCCCACAGGCACCGTCATGCCTGAAATGCCGTTCTGGCTGACCCATGAAACGCCGCTATTCGGAATGGCCGTATTAATCACCGGGCAGCCGCTGGCCATTGCTTCGACCTGGGCCAGGCCAAACGATTCGCTGCGGGCGTTGGACGGGAACCAGAACGAATTGGCCGCCTGATAATAAGGCACTGTGCGTTTGACATGCCCCAGAAAACGAACGCGGTCGGCCACACCCAGCCGATGGGCTTCCGCTTCAAGCGATTCGCGGTCAGGCCCGGTGCCGATGATCCAGAGCTGGCCGTTTCGGGTCTGAGACTGGCTCAGGGCGGCAATGGCTGTGGCAAAGCCCTTGTAATAGACCAGTCGGCCACAGGCCAGCCAGATCGGCCCGGGGGCACTTTCCCGCAGGCGGCGGGCTTCGGCCAGATCATCGGCCGTGGGGTTGAGGTATTCATCCAGCTTGAGGGCCAGCGGCACGGCATGTAGCCGGTCGGCATAGGGGCGAAGGAATTCAGAGCTGGTGATATGAATGGGGCTGGGTGTGGTGATGGCGGCCACATGGCGATAAAAACGCCGTTCCAGCGGGCGAAAGAGGAGCGACCGAAGCTTCTGGCGAACGACGTCCGCGTGATAGCCAACCACGACCGGGGCCCGCGAAAGCACCCCCCTGCTCGCCAGCAGGGCGAGAATCATCGATGGGTTCGGCACATGCACATGAATGACATCAGGGCGGCAGTGGCGGATGTGATCGAGCAGGCCGGGGCTGATGTCGAGCTTGGCAACGCTGGCCCGTTTCTCATGGCGGAAGACATGCACGCCGTTTTCGATGCCGTCTGTCGTGGGCACGCCCTTGTGATGCTGAAAGGCGTGAACGGTGACATTCATGCCAGCATCGGCCTGGGCCACGGCCATGTCGCGCACGAGCGATTCAATACCACCGGGAGCCGGTGGGTAGTATTTACCAAGATGGACGATGCGAAGCGGGTCGGCCATGTGCAGACTCTAAATAGAAGGCAGTTTTTCAGCGGCGCAGTAAAAGGCTTGAAGCAAAACCACGCCTGTCGAAAACCAGGTCAGGCCCAACTCTTTTACAAAATTAAACCTGCCCTGACCAAATTATATCATCAGATTTTGGCGGAATTGCCAGTAATTTTCGACTACTCATAGAAAATCCTTTTCTTCTGGTTGATTATTTGCATCATGCGGGCCGGTTCATACACTTAGCCCCCATTACGTCCACCCCCTGCTCCTGTGACTCTCGTCGTTAAAAAAATGCGCCCTCCCCTGCCCCGTTGTCTGGTTAACGGGCGTGTTGCGAAAAAGCCTCTGAGATCTGAGATCCATCCAGCTGGCCGATGGTCACGATTTGTCGTGCCGTATCAATTGACCAATAAACCAAGTGATCAAGCTGCCATGATACCAATTGACCAATAAACCAAGGTGTCTGTGATGATTGGTCCCAAGTTTTCAAGCGACCCATTTTTATTGACCTATTGATTCCAATATACCAATGTTTCAAGCGACCAATATTGCAAGTGACCAATAAACCAAGTTGTCAATTCATCAAGTTGCCTATTTGCCATGCGGCCAATTTTGCAATAATCATAGATACCAATGAATCAATTCACCATCGTTACCAATAATTCAAGCGGCCAATTGATCAAGGCACCAATGAACCAATTGACCAATAAACCAATCTTCCAATAATCCAAGTGATCAGCCGATTGCATTCTGCGGCATGATAACGACGCAGATTGACTCTGCACCGGCACGCTGAGATACTTGCAAAACTCGTTGTTAATCGTGCTGAGAAAACGCCCTGGCCCATAACCGGCAGATCGACCAATATCCCAATAAACTAATTGACCAAGTGGCCAAGCAATCAATACAAATTGGGACCAATAAACCAATATGCCAATATGAATTGGTTTCAATCGAGCTTGATACCTATGTTTCAAGGTGTCGATACACCCATTTACCAATAGATCAATGAAATAATGACAGCTTGATGCCTTGGAACATAGTTAAATAGCGACCAAGCCGCCAATAAACCAATTAATCAAATGATATTTGGTATCAAGTTGTATTGGTATCAAGTGACCAATAAGTCAATAAGGCTTGGCAACAGGGGATATTGGCATCAGGGTTTGCAGGTTTCAAGGCTTATTGGTAACAAGATGACTTGGTTGCAAGTTGCATTGAATTCAATTGATCTATTTTTCAAGTTTTCTTGGTTGCAAGTTCTATTGATACCGATTTTGCTTGGTTTCATGCTTTATCGCGACCAACTTTACTTGGTTTCAAGAAATCGACTCATCAATATAGCTTGGTCTGGCCGATAGACGTTGAGTAAATCACATGTTGCGTCAATTTGCCATTTGGCCAGAGCAGGGCAGGGAGGGCCGCAGGATGATCGTCATCGCCGTGACCAACGCCAAGGGTGGCGTGGGCAAGAGCACAACGGCCATCAATATCGCTGCCGCTTTGGCCCAGCGTGATCATAAAGTTTTGCTGATTGACGCCGACCCCTCAGGCAATGCCACGCTGGGCTATCGCCCCTCGGGTGCACCGGCCGCCGGTCTGGCCGACCTGCTGATGAACGACACGCTATCACCGATGGAGCTGATTGAAGCGACCGACGTGGCAAACGTCTCGGTGCTTGCTCCCGGCGAGCGGCTGGCTCACTGCTCTGACCAGATGGGCAGCACTTCAGGCCTGGGGCATGGCCGCGAATTTCGCATACGCCGCATTATCAAGCGCATTCCTGCCGGAACCTTTGACATCGCGGTGATTGACACGTCGCCGGTTGTCACGCCGCTCAACGTGGCGATTCTTTACGCGGTCAGCGAGATCCTCATTCCAATTGATCCCTGTGTGGCCGCTTTGGCGGGTGTCAGGGCGCTTGAGGCACTCGTCCGCGATGTCAGTGATTTCCGGCTGGAGTTTACAGACAGCGGCGCGCTCACGATCGGCGGGGTGATCATCACCCGGTCTGACCGCACGCTGGTTTCTCGACAGATCGAAAGCGAAGTGCGCGACTACTTCGGCCAGCTTGTCTTTCCGAAAGTGGTGCCGATGTCGGTCAAATTTCGTGAGGCCTATGCCTATGGCGTGCCGCTGGTCGTTTATGACCGCGCCGGGGCCGGGGCCATGGCCTATGAAGATGCCGCGCGCATCCTTTCGCGAAAGTGGGGCCTTGAGCCATCGGGCGATGCCGACAAACCATCGCGCAAGCGGGCAAGCTAGACGAGCCATCGCTGCCAGAGGGAAGGGAGCAGGGCAGGGCACCTGCCCGGAACGAATCGACCCCCATGGCCGGACAAGTCAGAAATAGCTGCCGGATGGCCGGCTGAAGACGATAAAAATCCCAAAAGAATCAAGAAGGAGGGGACACAAAAATGAGCGGAAACCGACGCGGAATTCCGGGACCTGACCGCCGCACCGGCCTGGTGCGTCCCTCCATGACCGAAGCCGAATTTGAAAAGAATGTTGCCCCCGATCAGGCTGAGGAAGAGTCTGTGGCGGAAGAGCAGGCAACGGCGAGC
>JBILGL010000345.1:0-5100 GCA_044351075.1 Isosphaeraceae bacterium
CGGCGGCAAAAAGCGTGATTTTGAGGCGTTTTCAGACCTGGCGCTGACAGCCCGGGCGACTAACGACTCAGCCAAGATTGTCGGGGCCGATTATCTTGGTGAAATTCGCGTCTGGAATGTGGCCGACGGCAGCCGTTATATGACTCTGCTTTCTAACCCTCTTCCGGTTGCCCAGCGAATCGTGGCGGTGAAAAGCCAGCTTGACCAGTTTAATGCCCAGCTTGCCAAGGTGACAAAAGACTTCGCCGCAGCGGAAGCTGGCCTCAAAGCCGCTGATGCTGCCCTGGCAACTGCCAATGGCAAGGCCGCACCGCTGCAAAATGCTGTCAATCAGGCCACAGCTGCCCAAAAAACGGCAGAGGCTGATCTTGCGGCAAAAACGACAGTCGAAACCAAGGCGGCCGCTGATCTGGCTGCGGTGAACAAGGCCATTGCTGATGCTCAGGCCGCGCAGAAAGCAGCCGAAGCCGCTCAGGCTCAGGCTACGGCCACAAATACCGCAGCTGGTCAGGCCGTGACGGCCGCCCGAACGGCGGTGACGAATGCCGCAGCCGATAAGCTCAAAATTGACCAGCAATTGGCCGAAGCGACAGCCGCACTGGCCAAAGCGACAACCCGTGCTGAGGTCGATAAACTGATGGCCCAGACGAATCAACTGGTGATTGACAGCGTGGCCAAAGCGACGGCGATCTCAGCTACGATCACGGCTCAGGCGCAGCGTCTGACAGAATCTGAAACGGCCGCAGCTGCCCTGGCAGCTGCTCAGAAGGCAGTGGCGGAAGCACCTCCCAAGGTCGCGGCGGCGCAGGCTGGGCTTGATGCGGCCCAGAAGGCTCTGGCAGCCGCTTCAGCGGCAAAGTCGGCTTCAGCCAAGGTCTTTGAAACGGTGAAATCAGCCACGGCGACAGCCACGGCGGCTCTGGCCGCTGTGAAGCCTGAGCTGGATAAAGCCACGGCCACGCGTGCCGCTGCCGAAAAGCCATTTACTGCCCAGAAGGCGGAAATGGCGAAGATCAAGAGCCGTGTCGATGCCCTGGCGATTGAAGAAAAAGCATTGGCCGAAGAGCTCAAGAAAAAGCCACCTCAGCCGGGCCAGGTCGCATCGGCCGGAAAGTCCTGAGTTTTGGTTGGTATCTGATTCGCCTGAAACATCTCCCTCGCCTCACGAAACTTTCTTTCGTGGGGCGTGTTTATTAAATTATTAAGCTCATCAAACGCGACCGATTAAAGAACAAAGGCCAGCCATGAACCGAATATCCATTCTGCTCTTTCAGCTCGTTTTTTTTGCTGTTTTGATTCTGCCGGCCACGTCGCAGGATCAGCCCAAGGATCAGGCAACCGAAAAAGCAAAAGCCAAGGCCAAAGCGAAAATTGCGGCCAAGGCGAAGGCCAAGCAGGCTGGTAACCCGCGGCCATTCCAGCGGATTGTGATTGAGCTTGACGCCAATATGAACATGATGCTCGAGCGATCCGAAGTGCCAAAAGAAGCTCAGAAGCAGTTTGACGAGCTCCTGGCCCTTATGGATAAAAATGGTGACAAGGCACTTGATCGTACCGAACTTCAGGCCGCCGGCGAACGCATTCAGAAGATCTTTGGCGGGATGCCTCCAAGCGGGAACGCGCCGACAGCCGCCAATACGCCTGAAAAAGTTGCAGCCAAAAAAGCATTAGCAAAGAAAGCAATGGCCAGGAAAGAAGCGGCGAACCTGCCCGACCCGATCGTAAGAATCAGGCGGATGGATAAAGATGGTGATGGCGTGATCAGCCGCGAAGAATGGGTTGGTCAGCCGCAAGGATTTAATCGTGCCGACACCAACAGTGACGGGAAGCTTGATGCTGAGGAACAATCGCGAGCCGCAGAAATCATGAAACGGTTTATTGAAGCGGCCAAAAAGAAGGCTCAGGATAATTAAACTCCGTTCATTCAGCAAACCGGATATTACTTTCTCTCTGCTGTTTTTTGGCCGCAATTTCAAGACAGCAGGCCAACCCGAAGCGCAAGCTTTGAAGTTGCGTTTTTTGAGGTATCTGTTTTCTTTGCTGCTCCAGAGGAGCAGTCTATGAATAGTTATGGCCTCCGGCCATTGATAAGAATAGGCATTGTAATTTCAGGCTCCAGAGGAGCCGTCTATGAATAGATATGGCCTCCGGCCATTTAAAAATCCTATCGAATCCTGGGATTTCAGCAAATCGACGATACAAAAGCGCAACTTCAAAGAGCGCAAGCGAGGGAATTATTCTGAGTAATCTGTCTGATTTCTTATCCCTCGCTAGCGATTCGGTTTAGCCTTGTTTATAGTAATGTGGAGTGGGAAAATTCCCAAAGGTCGTGTCAACTCCGATTTTCTCTCTGAATTGAGTTCAAGAGTCTTCAAAAAAAATAAAAAGCCCCCACTAAAAATAGGGGGGCTGCCTGATTTGATCCAGCCCGACATTACAATCAAACGACATTACGATCACGGGCCCGGCTCAGGCCGTTTGTTACTTTTACGTTGGCCACAGCCATTGAAATCCGGTTTTTGGCCATGCGTGCTGCGGTGTAAGGGCGTTTTTCGACCCGATCTTCGGATCCGTCGTGAAGGAAGTCCAGAACGGATTTAAGTTGTTGTGTGGTGATCGGTACATCGTACAATTTCATCATCGGCGGGATTCCTCTGCAATGAACGTCCTGACATTGTATGTTTAAGACATAAGCAAGCCTGATGCCAATTCTCGCGATGAATTTGAAAGTTATGCATGTTTCTGTGCAAAATTTTGATGAACATCCCGAATTTGTGGCAATAATACGACAGAGTTTCGATATCTCAACAAAGATTGCCTTTATCAAGGGGCCGTCTGCCAAAAACCCATGCAGAACGAACAACTACTCTTCCATCAGGCGATCTATCTCACAGGCCCAACGGGGGTTGGCAAATCAGAAATCAGTCTCGAGCTGGCTGAAAGGCTGGGTGCTGAGATCATCGCTCTTGATGCCATGACACTCTACCGTGGCATGGATATCGGCACAGCCAAACCTTCAGCAGCCGACCAGGCCCGGGTCAGGCATCATCTGATCGACACCATTTCACCCACGGAAAACAGTGATCTCGAGCAATACCTGAGTGCTGCCCATGGCGTGCTCGAAAATATTGCATTGCGTGGCAGGTGTGCACTTTTTGTGGGCGGGTCGCCGCTTTATCTCAAGGCTTGCCTGCGAGGTCTTTCCGCATTGCCGCATCGGGATGACTCTGTTCGCGCGAAACTTGAGCAGGAGGCCGCCTTAGTGGGTGTGCCGGCTCTCCACGCCCGACTGGCGGCCATTGATCCGGCGGATGCCGCGAAGATCGCTGCCACAGACCTGCGCCGGGTGGTGAGGTCGCTGGAGATTATTGAGGTTTCCGGTGGCCAGCTACCGAGCCAATTGCGGCAGAAGCATGAAAAACTGGCACCGCCTACTGTTCCGGTATTTGCTTTATTGCGAGATCGTCCAACGCTTTATGATCGAATTAACCGGCGGGTAGATACCATGTTTGCCGAAGGGCTGATCAACGAGGTGCAATCGCTGCCCCAGCCTCTATCACGCACGGCCTCACAGGCGGTGGGTTATGCAGAAGTGCTTGAATTTCTTGATGATAAGATCAAACTTGCAGACGCAGTCGAACGCACAAAGCTTCGCACCAGGCATTACGCCAAGCATCAATTAACGTGGTTTCGAAATCTGGATGAAGTCAGAGGTTTTTCCTTGGAGAATCGAGAGCACGCGGAAACGATTGAAAAACTTCTGAAGCGGATTGATCTGGTTCGGCAAGGGCAGGAAGTCGCCGGTGACTTGATCAAGACACTCCCTGGATAATTTTAAGGCGTTAAAAATCAGGCTTTCAAACCGGTTGATCATGGACATTCATTCATCAGTATCATTAAAATAAATGAATCAAAAGGATTGATCAACTTCGCATAAATGATACGAGAAGGCGATACCAAAAATGAGTTTATTGGAATTTCCAGCCAATTTTTCGCTGCTCGCTCAGCTAAAAAATAATGATGGCTCATTTTGGGCTGTTGTCGTGATTTTCCTGTTGATCGGCTTTGGGCTCGTCGCCCTTTTTCTGCTGGTCTTCATGATCAAATATTTCAATCTTTATGTGCAGTCGGTCATGACCGGGGCGAATGTGCGCCTGGTTGATCTGATCGGTATGACGTTTCGGCGTGTGAATCCGAATATTATTGTTCGTTCCAAGATTATGGCGGTGCAGGCGGGCCTGAGCGATAAAGATGGCATCACCACCCGTGCGCTTGAAGCCCATTATCTTGCCGGTGGCAATGTGCCCAACGTGGTGCGTGCTCTGATCGCCGCCAACCGTGCCGACATTCCGCTTTCTTATAAGAGAGCCGCTGCGATTGATCTGGCCGGGCGGAATGTGCTTGAGGCGATTCAGACGAGCGTGAATCCGAAGGTGATCGATTGCCCTGACCCTGCCAAAGGTCGCCAGACGGTGGATGCCGTGGCCAAGGATGGTATTCAGCTTAAGGCCAAGGCCCGTGTGACGGTGCGCACGAATATTGATCGACTGGTCGGTGGTGCGACGGAAGAGACGATTATTGCCCGCGTTGGCGAGGGGATTGTAACGACGATCGGCTCGGCCGATTCTCACAAGAACGTGCTGGAGAATCCGGATTTGATCTCCAAGCGAGTGCTGGAGAAGGGATTGGATGCAGGCACAGCGTTTGAGATTCTTTCGATCGATATTGCTGATATTGATGTCGGCGACAACATTGGTGCCAATCTTCAGGCGAGCCAGGCTGAAGCCGACATGCGTGTGGCCCGTTCCAAAGCGGAAGAAAGGCGCGCTTTTGCCGTGGCGCAGGAGCAGGAGATGGTGGCTCTGGTGCAGCAGAATCGGGCGAAGCTGGTGGAATCAGAAGCCCAGATTCCAATGGCCATTGCCGATGCCCTGCGAGGCGGCAAGCTGGGGATTATGGATTACTACAACCTGCGTAACATTCAGGCCGATACAGAGATGCGCTCGGCGATTGCCGGTGGTGGCAGCGGTGTCAATCGCCCAGCCGGTTCAGACCGACCTGCCTGACGATCAACCGCATGCAAACAGGGGCCGATTGCCA
>JBILGL010000346.1:0-5091 GCA_044351075.1 Isosphaeraceae bacterium
ACGATGAATCGATCCGTCCGGCTGATCCGCTGATGGGCAGTTCCAACAATTATCTGGGCGTTGCCCGACTGCGGGATGCCGAGGCTTCAGCCGGCTCAAACGATAACTATCGAGTGATATTGCTGATTGATGTGGACAGGCTGGTTCGGAGTGAGTGGGCACGGATCAGCGGACTGGGTGAAATTGACCAGGTGGCGGGTAAAAGTGGTGCAGTGGAGCCGATTCGCCGATGATGGTTGGTTATGAAGTCCCAACACTGCAGCCCAAGACGAGGAAGCTCGCCATGTCATGGAGAGGGCCGGTGACTGACGCGCACCTGCTGAGGCTTCGGCAGATTCTTCAGAAGTATTCCGGAATGGAATGTCCGGATAATCGCCGCGATGATTTATGGGCGGCGACGATGAAGGCGGCCGAAGTGGTGGGATCGAATGACCTGAATCTGGTGATCGCCCGGCTGGAAGATCCGCTCGAAAATCCACTTCGTTCTATCTGGATCGAATCTTATACGATTCACGAAACGTATTTTTTCCGCGATTCACCCCAGTGGCAGTCGATTGAACGCACCGTGCTCCCAGAGCGCATTGCCGCCCGGCGAAGCGAACGAAGGCTAAAGATTTGGTCGGCGGGCTGTTCGACCGGAGATGAGGCATATACTGCTGCGATTCTGATTGACCAGATGTTGCCCGATGCCGATCTCTGGACGATCCAGATTATTGGCACCGATATTTCCTCGGATATTGTGCAGAAGGCACGCCGCGGGCAGTATCGCGAGTGGTCGTTTCGGCAGACTCCGCTGCATGTGCGTGAAGAGTATTTTCAGCCGGTGGCGGGGAATCAGTGGCAGATTTTGCCTAAGCTTTCGCGTTATGTGCGATTTGAGACATTGAATTTAAAGACTGGGAGTTATCCGTCTTTACTAAGCGGCTTATTTGATTTTGATCTGATTCTCTGTCGCAATGTTTTAATCTATTTCGCGCGAGAGGAGATGGGGCCGACTCTCAGCCGAATGGCCGATTGTCTGGCACCTGGCGGATTTCTGGCGCTTGGGCCAGCAGAGCCACCCCCGCCTGCGAATCTGGGCCTGACGCTGGTTGCTTCTGCCAATTCTGCACTTTATCGCAAGAGTAACGACCAGCGACAACGTCAAGACTCAGGCCGCGATCAGGCTTTAACACTGGAACTGCCATCAACCGGTTCTACCAACCTTTCAGTGAATGAACTGCTCACGGCGGCATCGCGGAAGATTGCGGAAGATCCTGGCCTGCCAGCTTCAGCTTCGGGTGCGAAATCGAAGCCAATTCCGGCAAAGCCTGTAACCAAACCCGAAAAACGGACGGATATTCGATCAGCCGAGGGGCGTGTCAAACCACTGCGTGAGCTTGCCCAGGCAGGCCGATGGCAGGAGCTTTTTGATCAGGCCATGCTGCTCTTGAAGGTATTTCCGCTGAACCCGGAAATCCCATATCTTGCAGGCGTGGCACTCAAGGAGATGGGCCGTTTTGAAGAGGCTCGTGAATCGTTTCGGAAAAGCACATTTCTGAATCAAAGCTTCTGGATGGCGCATCTGCTTCTGGCCGGGCTTTGGCAGCGGGAAGGGCAGTTTGACAGGGCCCGGGGGCATCTGAAAACGATCCTCAAAGGGCTGGAAAACCGCGAACCGGCGGAAATTCTGCCGTTTACGGAAGATATTAGTGTGGGCCGGATGATCGCTCTGGCCGATTCTCATTTAAAGCATCTTGAAGGGCGAAATTAAAAGCGAGTCAGCATAAGAAATGCCTCAGGACCCGCATCAGCATCAGCATCGCATGCAACCGGAATTGTGATCAATCAGTCGGAATCAATAATCGAGTTTCAACAGGGTTCAGTCAAGTCGCAGGAACATCTCAATGCTTCGCACCATTTCATCCAAGATCATCTTCGGGTTTTTGATCGCCTGGGCACTATCTCTTGTCGGAGGTATAGTAGCCCTCAACACATCGCGCGTCACTAATTCATACCTGCAAAAGGCAATTGACGACACACTGCCGGATGTCATTGAGATCACTGGACTGCGTGGGACAGTGAACAGACTCCGTGCGACTCTCTTTCTGCATTTACTTTCCACAAGCAATGAAGATATGCAGAAACGTGAGCGTGAAATCGAGGAGCTGGATAAAACCATAGATTCTCAGCTCAACGAAATTCGGAAAAATGAAAATGTTATGGCATTCAGTGGGCAGGCAGTTGCTGAGATAGCCAAAGATCTTGATACCTATCGAAAGATTCGTGCAGAAATTCTGCCGATTTCTCGCAAGGGTCAGGCGGATCCAAATGCAACTGACAAGAAAAAAGCTGAGGAAGACGCCGCCAAAGCCAATGCCCAGGCTGCTTCAATGCTCTTTGATAAGGGCCTTGATAATAATATCAGTAACATGATCAAGAGCTGTGATGATATTGGAAAGCAATTGCAAGCGGATGCGGATAAGGAAGCCATTGCAAGCTCCAGTTCATTTCAATGGAATTTTGGGGCCACCGTTTTGATGATTATTGCTTCAATCGGCCTGTCGGCGATCTGGGGTGTGATCACGGCCCGGAAGATCTCTTCCAGCATCAATCTTGTGAAAGACGCTGCCCAGAAACTGGCAGCCGGCGATTTGAAAATTCGTGTGAACTCAAATGCCAACGATGAAACCGGACTGCTTGCTGTGGCGTTTAACGCGATGGCCGAGCAGCTAGACGCCGCTGAAAAAGCCGATGTGGAAACGAAAGCCGCGCTGAATACGAGCATTTCGGCACTCTCCAGCAGCTCTTCAGAGATTCTGGCAAGTGTCGTTCAGTTTAACAGCTCGGCCACGGAACAGGCCTCCAGTATCACTCAGGCATCGGCCACGCTTGATGAACTCAAGTCAAAGAGCGAAGAGACTGCTCGCCGCGCAGATATCGTGGCCCAGGCCTCTCAGGGTGCTGTGTCAGTCGGCGACGATGGTGCCGAAGCTGTTTCGTCGATCATGAAGAGCATGCTTTCGCTGCGTGAGAAGGTGCAGGCAATTGCCCAGGACATTTTAGCATTGTCAGAACAGACGCAGCAGATTGGCGAGATCACGGCGGCGGTGAACGACATCGCGGATCAATCAAAGCTTCTGGCCTTGAACGCAACGATTGAAGCGGCGAAGGCTGGCGAGCAGGGCAAGGGGTTTGCGGTGGTTGCGGCCGAGGTTCGTAATCTGGCAGAGCAGTCGAAGATGTCAAACGCGAAGGTGCGACAGATATTGGGCGACATTCAGAAGGCGACGAACACGGCGGTGCTTGCAACAGAGCAGGGCACCAAGGGCGTGGAGGCCGGCATGAGCCTGGCCGAGCGGGCCGGCGAGGTGATTCAAAAGCTTTCGGGCACGCTCAAGGATAATTCGCACAGTGTGCAGACGATTCTCTCCAGCGCCCGGCAGCAGAGCCAGGCAATGGATCAGATCACTCAGGCCATGCGTGAGATTAACCTCAGCACCAAGCAGTTTGTGAGTGGTTCGAAACAGACACAGGTCGCGGCAGAGGATCTTGATCGGCTTGCCGGGGATCTGAAAAAGCTGGCAGCATCCCACGGATGATTGATCTCACAGGTATGGCCTGACCAGTGAATCGCTGGCCAGGCCGTGCCGATGTTGTTCGAAGAGTCAGATGGAATGTCATTCTGACACAATACAATAGTCAATAATCAGTTCGAAATGAAATATCAGGCGTTCCGATGATTCTGCGAAAAAGCCTTTTTGCAAAATTTGCATTTGCCTTCGGGCTGATTGTGATTGCCTGGGCAATTACAGGCATGAAAAGCCATTTTGGCCTGAAAAATGCAAATCGAAGCTATGAGAGGCTGACACAGGAAGAATTGCCATTTCTTATTGAAATCAATCGGCTGACAGGATAGATTGCAGAGCATAATACGCAGATTCTTTCGCATGTCATTTCCGTTGATCAGAACGACATGAGGGAGATTGAAAAGAAAATCAGGAATTCCGAATCAGAAGTCGTTAGTTATTTTTCTGCACTTGAAAATCAAACCAGGCAGATGAGCGAGATCGATCCCGAATTAAAGCGGGTTAAAGAGCAATGGAATCAATATCTTTCTGTCTGTAATAACGAATTACTGCCGGTCTCGCGCAAGGGTACGGAAGCAGATAATAAAATTGCGCTTGAGGTCATTACGAATAAAACCAATCCAGTGCTACTGCAGCTTGGCCAGTCGATCGATGAACTGATGGATGCTTTGAACAATAATGCTCAGGAAAAAATCGCATCTTCACGATCAAATTTTAAAACCATACAAATTGCCAATACGATTTTAACAATAGTTTCCATCGCCGCAGCGATTCTGATTCTTGAGGGGATACGCAGGCGAGTGATTGGTCAGATCAATCAACTTGTCAGAGCCGCTGAAAAGCTGGCAGAAAATCAGTTGGAAGAACCGGTTGAGGTGCGATCAATCGATGAAATTGGCCGACTTGCCGATGCATTTAATACGCTTTCCAGCCGTATCAGCAAATTTCGCAACAGTGTGGCACACATTACTCAGGCTACTGAAAAGCTGGCGGATGGCGATTATCAATTCCGGCTTGAGCATTCAGAACAAAGCGAATGTCAAACCTTAGCCGAATCGGTCAACCTGCTGGCCGGACAGCTGGAGCAGAACAAACTGGCCCGGGCCGAGACAGAATCAGCCATTGCTGCAGGCATTGAAAGTCTATCAGCCGCCACAAATCAGATTTTGTCAAGCCTGACGAGATTCGATGAATCGGCCACGGAACAGCTGGCCGCTGTTGATCAGACACGCGTCATTCTGGAGCAGATTCGTGTCAAAACGGGCGACTTACTGGGCCGGGCTCAGAACGTCATTGATTCGGCCCGGGTGGCCACCGAAATTGGTGAAGATGGTCGTGGATCAGTGCAATCAATTCTTCAGAGCATGCTTTCGCTGCGTGAGAAGGTGCAGGCGATTGCCCAGGACATTTTAGCGTTGTCAGAACAGACACAGCAGATTGGCGAGATCACGGCGGCGGTGAACGACATCGCGGATCAATCAAAGCTTCTGGCCTTGAACGCAACGATTGAAGCGGCGAAGGC
>JBILGL010000347.1:0-5083 GCA_044351075.1 Isosphaeraceae bacterium
CGCCAATGTTTATCTGGAGCGAGGGGAATGGAGAAAAGCGGAAGAGACTTTGAGCCAATTAATCAAACAGGCGAATTTTGAACGGCTGAATATCTTGGAGAAAGTTGACGTTTATCGAGAGCTTGACCGCTATTACAGAATGCAGGGGAGATTTGCAGATGCAGCGAAAATTATTTTAAAAGTCGCTGCGATTTCAGATGACCCGATACCTGCCCTGAGAGAACATTGGCGAACGGCACACGGCACGATACCATTTCAGGTGATTGAGGCAGGCATCAGGACATGCGAATCGCTGAACCCGCAAGATTCTCGGCTATGGCTGGCCAAGGCGATTATTGCAATTGAAAGAAATGACCTGATTACTGCAGAGAAGGCATTAAAAGTCTGTGAGGAGATGAGCCGAAGCCCAGATTCTGCTGTTTTTATGGCACGGGTAAGACTTTCGCTGATCTCAGGCAGTGTGCAGGGAATTGACAAAGCACTCAGGGCGATTGTTGGGTCGGAATATCTCTCAACTGTTGAGCTTTTGAAGCTGGCAGATGACATTTCGAAATTAATGAAAAATGAAACTCAGCGTAATGAGATTTACCGGCTCTGGAATCGGCTGGACGGGAATAATCCGCAGTTTCTTGAACGATATGCCAGCTTTATCAGTATGGGTAAAAATCAGAAAGAGCGTGATGAACTCAATCAAAGGCGGATGAAATCGCAGATTTCATACGATGCTTATCAGAAAATGCTGATTGGTGAAAAGAATGATGTGAACGAGCAATGGCTGATTGAAATGATCAGACTGGCGCAGGATATTGGAAATGACGCAGAGGCATTGATTCTTGCAACCATGGGCGAAGTTAAATATGGCCAGAACCCATACTTTTCGAATTCCAAGAAAGAGATTGAGCCACGAATTGAACTGGCACGTCAATCAAGAGCTGAGGCCATCCGCTTATTACAAAGGCTGATTGAATTTCAATTCGATGGCAAGCAGAATAAAAATGGCAGCCCGCCGGAGACAGATCCAGCGATCAGCGAACTTGCACAATTTGATGATGTTACGGAAAAGTCAGGATTTCAATTTCAATATGAGAATGGAGAGACGGATATTCGGCAAATGCCGGTTGCGCTTGGCGGGGGAGTCGGGCTGATTGATTTTGATCGAGATGGCCTGCCTGATATTTATGCGGTGCAGGGCGGGCCATTTCCGCCAGGGGATAGCAAGGCAACGGACGGGAGCAGGGGCGATCGACTTTTTCGAAACAAGGGTCAGTTTCAATTTGAGGATGTTACGGAAAGATTACAATTACCGGCAAAAAGTGTGGGATATGGCCATGGGGTTGCTGTTGGCGACGTGAATAATGATCGTTTTCCTGATTTATTTGTCACTCGGTTTGGCAGATATGCGCTCTATTTAAATAATGAGGGGAAATCTTTTATTAATGCCACGGAAAAATGGGGGCTTGGCGGTGGCCAGGGCTGGCCTTCGAGTGCCGCATTTGCTGATTTTGACAACGACGGCGACCTTGATCTTTACGTCTGTCATTATGTGAAGTGGGATGCTGCGAATCCGCGAATCTGCCGCAATGCGGAGAATCTGAAATACATTTCATGCAACCCGACATCGTGCGACGCTGAGCCTGATCATCTTTTTCGAAATGACGGTAATCGTTTTACTGACGTGAGCGATAGTGCGGGAATTACCGCCAGTGATCGAGATGGACGTGGGCTGGGCGTGATTGCAGCCGACTTTGACAGCGACGGGCTTATGGATCTGTTTGTTGCCAATGATAAATCGGCCAATTTCCTTTTCAAAAATCGAGGTGGATTTCAATTTGAGGAGATGGGGCATCTGGCAGGTGTTGCCGCTGGTGCCGACGGCAGTTATCAGGCTGGTATGGGGGTGGCCTGTGGTGATTTTAATGGCGATTTGATGCTCGACATTGCGGTCACGAATTATTACGGCGAATCAACAACGCTTTATCAGAATACGGGAAATCTCTTTTTTATTGATCGGACATCGGCAACGGGGCTAGCATCGGCGAGTCGGCTGATGCTTGGTTTTGGAATTTCATTTCTGGATGCCAATAACGACGGCCGGCTGGACATGCTTTCCGCCAATGGGCATACGGATGATTTTGGCGATGTGCCTTATCGCATGCCATCGCAGCTCTTAATGGGCGGCAGGAATGGCCGATGGCTTGATGCGACACCTATCGCGGGAAATGCAATTGCAAAACCTCGGCTGGGGCGTGGGCTGGCCACCGGTGATTTGAATAATGACGGGCTGACAGACGCTGTGCTAATGCCTCAGAATGAGCCTGCGGTAATTCTTCGAAATGTGACAGAAACCAAAAATCACTGGCTTTTATTACGTCTGTCAGGAGAGAAGACAAACCGGGATGGAGTCGGTGCAGCGGCACGGCTCAGGACGAGCGTCAGGGAATACTTATCCGTTCGTTTTGGCGGAGGGAGTTATCAATCGGCGATCGATTCGCGGATTCATCTGTCGTGGCCTGAGGCGGAAAAAGCCCTTGAGCTGGTGATTCAATGGCCTTCGGGTGAGCGGACGATTATTGCGAATCCGCCAATTGATTGCATGATTGAAGTGGATGAAGCGAAGGGTTATAATTCAGGCTCAACGCCACAACCAAAATGAAAAAAAAGTGCTGGCATGCCCAGCAATCAGTCGGTCGGTATCGATCGAAATGAGGAGAGCAAATATGTCAAGCCAATTGCAATTTGAAAAAAATCTGAGTCGGCGGGCTTTTAGCGTGTCGGCAGGCTTAGTGATGGTCGGTCTGGCGGGTTGTGGGAATGAGCCTTCCACGAATGTGCCGCAGCCTTCAGGCGGAGGTGCCGCCGCAGCCAAAACCGACACACGGGCCCAGGAATTGAAGGTGGCCATTATTCGGCTTGATAGTATAGATTATGGCACAGAGCCGGGCCTGATGGCGATTGAAGAGGGGATCAAACAGTCATTAAAAACGAGTCAGAAATACAAGATTGAAGAATTGAGCGCGGGCGGGAAGCTGGAAGACATACCAAATCTGATTGATAAAGCAATTGCCGGTGGGGCGGTGATGTTAGTGACACTGCTTGACACGACCACCATGATTGCATTTGAGAAGAAGCCTTCGATACCAATTGTATTTGCCATGGCAAATAATCCGTATGGGCTTGGAATTGCAAGCAGTGGGCCGGGGCGAAGTGAAAATGTCACTGGTGTGACCCTGCCACATAAGCTGACACTTACCGTGCCGATTGCCCGCGGCAGCCTGCCGAAAGCCAGCAGGATGGCTGTGGCTTTTGATCCTGCAAATAAAATCAGCAGTGTTCACAAGGATGATCTTTTAAAATGCGATTGGGCGAAGGTGGAAGCGCTGGAAGCCCCGTTTAAGTCGGGCGAGGACTGGAAAACGTATATGGAAGGGCTGAAGAAAAAGGATGTTTCAGCGATTATTCTGACCAATGGGCTTGGCGGCCGCACTGCTGATATCATCAAAGCGGCGACTGCCGAAAAATTGCCGGTTTTTGGAACACTGGGGAAGCAGGCGAGTGAAGGGGCAATTTTCACCAGAGAGCCTTCGATGCGCTGGACCGGGTTTGAAGTCGGCCGGCGGATTGGTCGGATTCTGGGCGGGGAGAAAGCCTCAGAGATTTCAATTGTTGAAGGTGATCAATATGTGAGTGTTGTGAACACCAAAGCGGCCAAAGATATTGGTGTCACGATTCTGCCTGCGATCATGCGCGACATTAAGGATGTGAGCAAGCCCGGGCAGACGGAAGTGGGCGGTGCTGTGCAGAAGAAATGAAAACAATCAACTGCTGAATTATGGAGCGGACGATGGGGCCGGTTTACGGATGTAGTGGTCCGTAAATTTGGTGTGTCGCTGAACGCTCTGTATTTTCGGCATGTGGCAGGAAATACAATCGCCTTTGCTATTGACGCTGCATATTGCGATTGGGCTAGGGGCTGGCTGGCTGGTTGTGCCCTGAATGTGGCAAGACAAGCATTTGGAATTATAAAATGCGGGCGACGTTTCAACGTCGTGATGAGGGGAATGGCAGGTCAGGCAGTCAAAAGCACGGTCGGCCCCACTTTTTTTGTAGCATTCGCTGAATGTGAGTGTGGTCGATTGAAATCTGACAGTGCCTGCGTCAAAAGAGGCTGCTAATTCGCGCCCCATTGTGCCATGGCACTCGGCACACATTTGCATTACCTGGGGCCTTGTGCCGGATGAGTTTCGGCGAAATCTGCCAATGGCCTTATCGGGAAATTTCAATTTCATTGCATTAATATGATTTGCACCCGGGCCATGACATTTTTCGCAACCGATGGCTTTATCCATGGCTTCTGGGCCATTTGAATCAAGAATGGCCGATGGATTTGTGGTGTGGCAATTCAGGCAGAGGCGAAGCATATCGGCTGATTGTGGTGTGCCGATTAACTCGGTTGGGCCCGGGGGCATGGGCGGCTGGCCGGGTGTGAGATCCCAATCGTTGACAGAGGCATAATATGTCCATCGACATTCATAAAGGGACTTCTCGTCAGGAAGCTGGAGCAGGGGAGTGACGGCGTGTCGGCCGCTGCCAAGAATATATTTGACGATGGGCTTAAGCTCGTGGCTCTGGTTTGAAAATTGAAATTGCAGTGGCGAATTTGATTTTTGAAATTCGGCACGGGCCTCTTTGATGCCTGGGTCGGTTTTTTGAAAGTTGCTCCAGGTGAGATCTGAGTGATGATCTGCCGGCCTGAATGTGAGAGCATGGCGGCTATTTTGCTGATCTTCATAAATTTCCGAGTGGCATTCTCGGCAACTGAGTGCCCCGGCATAGGGGGAAGGCTCTTCCATTTGATTTTGTGCAGCGGCGTTGGCTAATGCTTTTGACTGGTGATAGAAACCAAGGGATTCGCTAAGTTTCCCGAGTTGCAGATTGGCTCTGGATTTCAGCCAGAGGAGATCGGCGTCAGAATCAGCGTTTTTCATTTTATTCAGGATTTCAATTGCTTCATTGGGGCGGGCCGATCGAAGCAAATTGCGGGCGAGCATCAATTCAAGCGATTCAGGGCTTTGGCTTGAAAGAT
>JBILGL010000348.1:0-5042 GCA_044351075.1 Isosphaeraceae bacterium
CGAGAGAATTCGCAGCGGCAAAAAGCCAGAGAGCAGGGCGACAAAGCAGCCAGTCAGAATCGTACTCTTGTAAGGAGTACGATATTTCTCGTGAATGGCCCCAAAGAAAGAATCAGGCAGCAGGCCATCGCGGGCCATCGCCAGCAGAACTCGGGGCTGGCTGAGCATCGTCACCAGCAAAACAGATGTAATACCGGTCAGGGCACCAAATGCAATCAGAAATTCGGCCCAGGCTATACCCTTCTGGGCAAATGCATCGGAAACCGGTGCATTAATCTTGATTTGGTCATAGGGAATCATGCCTGTGAGCACACCGGCTACGGCAATATAAAGTGCCGTACAGATAAAAAGTGAAGCGAGAATCGCCACGGGCACGTCGCGCTTGGGGTTCTTCGCCTCTTCGGCATGGGTTGAAATGGAATCAAAGCCAATATAGGCGAAAAAGATAATCGCCGCGGCCGACAACATCCCCACCGGCTTACCTCCGGCGTCGGAATTACCAAGAATCGTCTCGCCAAAGAAGCTCACGCCCGTATAGCCATAAGGGGCAAAAGGTGTCCAGTTTTCTGGATTAATATAGTAGGAACCAACGGCGATGACAAAAAGCACCACGGCCAGCTTCACGGCCACCATGATATTATTAAATCGGGCTGATTCTTTAATCCCAATCACCAGAACCGTTGTAATAATGCCTGTAATGATCATCGCGGGCAGGTCAAACCAGTCGCCCGTTGCCACAATTCGGCCCAGATCCGGGTTATAATCCAGCGGGGCATTATTCAGCATCTGCGGTATTTGTATTGTTCCACCCGTGATTAATTTCAATAATTCATTGAAATATTTCGACCACCCCACCGCCACCGCCGAGCTTGAAACCGCATATTCCAGCACCAGATCCCAGCCAATGATCCACGCCAGCATTTCGCCCAGCGTCGTGTAAGCATACGTGTATGCCGAACCGGCCACTGGGGCCATCGACGCAAATTCAGCGTAGCAGAGCCCAGCCATGGCGCAGGCAAAACCGGCCACGATGAACGACAGCATCACCGATGGGCCTGCCTGGTCGTGTGCCGCCTTGCCAATCAACACGAAAATCCCGGTGCCGATAATCGCCCCAACACCCAGACTCGTCAGCCCCACAGGGCCCAGCACTCGCTTCAGACGATTATCGCCCTCGGCTTCATGAAGCAGATGATCAAGCGATTTTTTCTGCCCAATCTGATCCCAAAATCGCATCGTCTTGTGCTCCTCTCAAGGAAAATCGGCAATATGGGCGTGACAAAACCTGGACGTTTACAGGAAATCAGGCTCTTGGAATATTCTGTGATATGCTAGCGAAAGTCGCTTGAACTGACCAGCACCGGTAAGGCAAAAAATCTTCTTTGTTGTCGTCACAAGTCGTTAGAATCAAAACAATTCGACCTTTAACCCGCCGATCAAACCGGCTTCGTTGCATTCATTCCACATGGCCGCTTCAAAATTTCAGCTAATCGTCCGATAACCCAGCGCCAGCCGCTCAAAATCAGCCTTCTGCTGCTCCATCACTGGCGCCGGCCAGCCTTTTTCCTCAGCCATCATCGCACTCACACGCCCCGCCGCCCGAACTGCCGCATTCGCGTCCAGAAAGAGTGCCCGATGCCGCCTTGCCAGTACATCAGCCACGGTTTCAGCCATTTCGTCGCGCATCATGCGCCTGACCATTGCTTCTGTCAGCGTCAAAGCAGGGTCGATTCTAGTCGAAGTCTCCTCAGCCGCGTGATCAAACCCTGGCCCATCGGCCCCTTCATCCAGCAGCAAATCCGGCGTTTGGCAGGCGCGAACACCCCATCCACCGACAGCCGCGGCTTGATCAACCGCATCTTCAGCCATTTTGCGGTAGGTTGTCCACTTGCCGCCGATGATCGAAACAAGGCCAGTTGAACTCACAAAAATCCGGTGATCGCGGGAAACGGCCGCCGTTGATTTCACGGCCCCTCGCGGGCGAACCAGCGGACGAAGGCCCGCAAACTGGCTTTTAATGTCGTTTCGCGTTGGTTGCCGCGTCAGGTAGCGGGCCGTATAGCTCAGCAGATAGTTGACCTCTTCGGCCAGCGGCACAGGCTCGGCCGTGATCCGCGAAACCGGCGTATCTGTCGTACCCACAAGCACATGGCCGTGCCATGGGATAAGAAAAAGCACTCGGCCATCGTCGGTCTTGGGCACCATCAGCGCACTATCCGACGGGAAAAACGACCGATCGAGCACAATATGTGCACCCTGGGCCGCCGTGACCACACTTTCACCGCCCGGTGCATCCATTTTCAGAAGATCATCGCTGAATACCCCGGTTGCCGAAACGACAACCCTGGCCCCAATTTCCAGTGTTCGCTCCGGGGCACTCGCATCGGCCCTCACGCCCGCGTCGCGCACGATGGCACCGCAGACACGACCATTTTCATGCTTCAGGGCAACAATTTCCGCATGATTCAGCACAATTGCTCCCCGATTCACCGCCGTGCGGGCAATCGCCAGAGCCAGCCGTGTATCGTCAAACTGGCCATCCTGATAAAGCACGCCGCCCAGCAGGCCCTGACTATTCGCCCCCCGCAGTTTAGCGGCAGTCTCCCCGCGCGAAAGGAGCTGGGAATGATCCCAGCCAAACGAGCCGGCCAGCACGTCGTAAGTGGCCATGCCCATGCCATAAAATGGCTTTTCCCAGAACTTGAAGCAGGGAATCACAAAATTCAGGCGTTGCACCAGCCCCGGCGCGTTTTTAACAAGCCGCCCACGCTCTCGCAGGCTGTCTCGCACCAGCGAAACCTGCCCCTGTCGCAAATACCGCACCCCGCCATGAATCAGCTTGGTGGATCGGCTGGAAGTGCCGGCGGCAAAGTCATTTCGCTCAAGCAAAACAACCCGAAGGCCACGCGTAACCGCATCAAGCGCAATGCCCAGCCCCGTGGCCCCGCCGCCGATCACCAGCATATCCACCGGCTCTCGGCCAAGTGCTTCAAGCTGTGCCCACTGTGCGCTTCGATTCATGCGAAATGACCACCCTCGAAAAATCCATAGCCAGATCTATTCAAAAAGCTCGGTCGCTTCCGACTGCTTCTTTTTCCTCGCCAATCTGATCTTGGCCGCATTCGCCGATTCCCGACTGACTTTCTCCGAAGGCACCGCCCAGGGTGTGTCAGACCCGCCCTCCAGCGCATCGCCCGGCCGGGCCGCTGCCAGTCGCTCGGTTGCACGCTTGGCATATTCTTCGGAAAGCTCAAATCCGAGCGTTTTTCGCCCGAGCTTGCGCGCCACCGTCAGCGTTGTGCCACTACCGGTAAATGGGTCAATCACCCAGTCGCCTTCATTCGAACAGGCATTGATAATCCGGGCCAACACCCGCTCCGGCATCTGACAACCATGCCAGCCGGCACGCTCCTTAAATGTGCCGCAGACTCGCGAAACAAACCACGTATCACTCTCCGGGCCAAAGCCTTCCGGCACATCCTGTGGCCTTAAAATCCAGGTATCATCCGGCATCCTTCCGATCGGGTTGGCCCGTTTGTCTTTGTAGATTAACTGCCGGGCCGAAGGCACATGCAGCGTCTCGGGTCGGAAAGTAAAATTCTTTGCATCTTTTGTGAAATAGAGCAGATGCGCATGGCTTCGCGTAAATTTCGTTTTGCAGTGTACGCCAAACGTGTAATACCAGATGACCCAGCTACGTGGCATAAAGCCGATTTCGCGGTGGGCCTTCACCTTCAGTTCAGCTGCATATTCATCGCCAATCGCCAGCCAGAATGAGCCATTCGGCTTCAGCACCCGATAAAGCTCGGCCATCCACTCGCCACACCAGTTTAGATAAGCGCTGTCATCCTGCTGGTCGTCGTAGGTGTCGTAGTCATAACCGATATTAAAAGGCGGGTCGGCAAAAGCCAGATCAATACAACCATCAGGCAGCGATTTGAGCCCTGCGACACAATCGCCCAGATGCACACCTTCGGAAAGCCCGGCTAAATTCGCTTCCATGACTAATTCTTCTCGATGGGAAGTGACTTCATTCTTACTGATCAATAACAAATGATTCTAAACGATCTCAATGCAGATCGATACGGGCATGGCCCTCCACCCAAATCTTGAATCTTTCATGTGAATTTTTATACGAACAAAAATCAACGAAACTGATCAATTTACCTGATTGGTATCATCCGCAATTTTTCACAGAAAGCCGATGAATTTTTTCCTGACGAAACGCTCGTGATGTTTTTTGTCAGCTATCCTGCAAGTGCTGGAAGGAATCTGAAGACATTCCCGAGGATTTTCTCTCAACTACCTAGCTTACCCAGTAAGCGAGATGTTAAGATTCCACCCAATCTACCAGTCTTTACTGGACAATCGGTTTCAGGTGGGTCCGATGCTTCGCGCGGCATCGTGATTGGGCCGATTTCTCGGGCATATCTCCAATACCATGCATGGTAAGATTTTAAAGGAACTGGGTGAATCGATGCTGAGGCGAACCGACACATCGAAACGATTGGGCAGGGCAGGCCACGATCACCTGAGCCAATTATTGTATGGCTTAAAGCCTTATTTGAAATTGTCTGCCAGCAAAACTTCCTTACGTCGCCGGTCTGGTGTGGCTCTTCTTTCATTATCTTCTCTCGCAATAGGCGGATCATGGGTCTGGTCGCAGCAACGATTACCGGTACCTCCACCGGGCCAGGCCCCTTCATCGCGTGCGATTGGTCAGGCGCCCGGTCTTGAGAGTTTTGCCGTTCAGCCCAGAACGCCCGCCGAATTGATGGAAGCGATCAGCTACCTTGTTCGAGTCGGCCGCAACGATCAGGCTGTTGGTCTGGCGAAAAAGCTGAACGATGAAGAGATCGACGACGAAACCCTGCTTGAAATTCGCACATATTTTGGCTCTGCCCGTTTGCTTCAGATTCAAAATACCAGCGACCCGCAGCTCCGTTCGCTGATGACAGCTTTCATCGGAAAAGTCAATAAAGCAGCCCAGACAGAGTCGATTAATCCGGAACGTATCGAAAAATTGATTGAGGCTCTATCGG
>JBILGL010000349.1:0-5038 GCA_044351075.1 Isosphaeraceae bacterium
TGTCTCTCTGGCAAATGTCAAGGCAAATCTCGATATTTCGCATCTTGTGCTGGCCAGGCAGGATCCGGATACAATTGATTTGCTGAGGGGTCGAATTGGTCATATTCATATCTCAGACTGTGACGGGCTTGTGCATGGCGATCTGCCGCCGGGACGGGGAGTCGTTAACTTCCCTGCCTATCTGACGAAAATTAAAAAACTTGGTTTAGATCTATCCGATGTCGTCATGTCGATTGAGTTGGAATATTCGCCGGAACCAGAAGCGATTGAAGCATGGGTAGCCGAGGCATTTCAGCAGACAGATCAATTGATGAGGTCAGCCGGCTTGCGATCGTAATCATGCACAAAACGATGATTGATCGCAAAATGTAATGATCAAATGATCAGTATTGTCCTGCCTGTTATACTATAGTTGAGTTTTTAAAGCTCATTAAAACCATGGTTTTTAGTGGTTTTAATTTTCACTTATGTCGCTTCATTTGCGCTGATTTGCTGATTAAGCGGCAGAATTTTTGCATTTTTCGAGACAAGGGAGTTACCGCCATGAATCCGAATTTGACAGAGATTGCATTTGTGATGGATCGGTCGGGATCGATGGAAGCGATGAAGCAGGAGGCAATTGTTGCTTTTAACCAGTTTTTAAAGGAGCAGAGGGCGGTACCGGGTGATGTGCGGCTGACACTTATTCTGTTTGATAACGAGTATCTCAAGCCTCATGATTGCATTGATTTAGCCGATGTTCCCGATCTCGACGACAAAACATACATACCGCGCGGGGGGACGGCCCTTTTGGATGCCATGGGGCGGACAATCGACGAGCTTGGCCAGCGGCTTGCAAAGACACCCGAAGCGGATCGGCCAGGCAAGGTGATTATCGCTTGTATGACAGATGGGGAAGAGAATTCGTCATGCCAATATTCAAATGACAAGGTGTCCAGGATGATTAAGCATCAGAGAGAGAAATATAGCTGGGATGTGATCTTTCTCGGGGCGACGATTGGTTCTCGCAGAATGGCTAGGTCATGGAGTGTCTCGCAGGATGATTGCATTACCATGGAGGCTGGCAGCCAAGGCTTGAGGATGGGGATGAGGGCTGTCTCCAAAAAGTTGATCGAGAAACGCAGTGAAAAATAACAGCTTTGCCTGTGGACTGTTTATTTAATGCGTGCCGGCTGTCTTGCAGATGTGAGACAGCCGGTATTTTGAGTTTTTGTCTGCTGGCTTATTGCGAATTGCTGGCTGGCTCATTAGTCTAAATAAGATTGACCTGCCGGATCTTTCCTCAATCCCTCTTCTCTTGAACTGGAGCGGTTTTTCACCATGACTATCTATCGTTGTCTGAAGGCCTCAGCATTGACTCTTTTGACCGGACTCTTAGCGGCGGCCTCGGCACATGCCGAGCTGAAGGTGGGCGATAAGGCCCCGGAATTTACGCTCAAGGCATCCGATGGCAAAACCTATAAGCTGGCCGATTTCGCCGGTAAACAGGCCGTCGTTGTCGCCTGGTTTCCCAAGGCTTTTACAGGTGGCTGCACGGCTGAATGCAAGAGCCTTCGTGCCACTTCAGAAGGCCTGAAGCCGACCGGCGTGGCTTATTTCACAGCAAGCTGCGACGATGCTGAAACCAATGGCAAATTTGCCCAGTCGCTGAATCTGGATTACCCAATTCTTTCCGATCCTGCCAAAGATACGGCCAAGGCCTATGGCGTGGTGCATGAAGGCCGGGTCAACCCGGAACGATGGACATTCTACATCGGTAAAGATGGCGTGATTAAAGAGATTGACAAGAAGATCCGTACGGCCGAAGCCGGCCCTGACATGATCGCCAAGCTTAAGAGCCTTGGCCTTTCGAAGTGATCTGAATATTAATCGATTTAATTCGGAGCGATGATCGATCAGTGGTCATCGCTTTTTTATTTTAGGGGTTGCTCAACGCGATCTGATCCATTTAATCAATTCTATAACCATTGTTCAAATGCAGGCCATCAGACCAGACTCAATATTTGGATAAAACGGCTGCCAGTTTAATTGAGTTTTGAAGCGAATATTGATGACTTTTTTATTTCCGCTGAAGTCGGCTGATGTTGGTGTTTCAAATCGTGGCTCAGGAGCTTTTAAAAGTCGAGCAGAAGTTTGGTAAAATTCGCCTCGCGTGATGGGTTGGTCATCGGTCACGCAAAATAGCGAATAACGACTCTCATCACGAGGCAATTCACAATTGTGAACAGCCATGCAGGCAGACGCTGCATCATCAATGTGCAGCAGGTTCAGCCAGCTTTCGGGATTGCAGGCGATGGGCTCGCCGTTCTCGATACTTTTTCGTCGAATCCAGCGGCCGGGGCCATAGAGACCTGAAAGTCTAAGCGTGGTAACATTTGCACGCATTTGATTTGACCATGCAGCCAGCCGATGCTCAGCCTCAAGATGTGCCCTGCCCGAGTCTGTTTGCGGATGAGTGGGCGAAAGCTCATCCACCGATTCACCATCTAACTGATGAAAAACTCCGGTGGTGCTGATAAAAACCAGATGTGATGGTTGATGTTCAGCAAGATTCAGTGATTGCATTAATCCACCTGCTACCACCTCATGCACAGACAGGCCCTGAGACCGATCAAACGCGGGCGACCAGAGCCAGTGGCTGGCAGGGGGCAAGTTTGCAATGGTTTCCGGGCGAGTGATGTCAAAATGAATAAATCGAGCGCCTGATGATTCAATTTCTGATTTTTTTTCAATTTTTCGAGACGTTCCGTAAACGTTCCAGCCTGATTGAGAGGCCATTTTCAGCACTCTCATTCCAAGGTAGCCACAGCCGACGATTAATAGACTTTTTTGCATTTTCATTTGCTGCCGTTGGCATTTAATTGAGATTAATTTCCGGCGGATTCGTGCCCCAGGGCCAGATGCGGGTGGCACCTGACAGAACTTCCTGCAAAAATTCGCGGGCGGCCATTGAGTCGATCAAAGCTTTTCGCTGGCTTGCCTTTCGGCCGGTTTCCCGCAGGGTTTCGTCGGCCAGTACTGATGAATAACGCTCGTCTGCGAAAAAAAGCGGCAATCCGGTCGGTAAACAGACCGATTCAGCCCATTTGACGATAATTCGCCCATTTTGACCCGATTGCCCGCTGACCATTAAAGGCCAGCCGATGACGATGGCCCGGGCACCATTTTCCATGATAATCTTTCGCAGGCCAACGCGCTCTGCCGTTTCGCTGGATCGCTGTAAAACCTTGAGAGGGAATACCATCGAGTGCGATGAGTCTGACACGGCCAGGCCCACGCGGCGCGTTCCCCAGTCCACCGCCAGTATGACTCCTGCAGGAAGAGAAGAATTGCTGGAGTCGCTCACTTTCCTTTACTTCCCACTGTCAGAAGGTTAAAGCGTGTTGCCGAAACCCGCCGGGTCGAGTGATTCAACGAGTGATTTGAGACCATCGAGTTTATCACGCCTGGCGACAAGTGTCACACCGGCTGATTGCACAATCACAATATCATCAAGCCCAAGAGCGGCGATAAGACGACCGTCTTCGTTGGAAACAATACAGCCCTGACACTCATGAAGATAGACATCACCCTGCTTGACATTGCCGGCTGCATCTTTAGTCTCAAGGTCGGCCAGGGCTCGCCAGTCGCCCACATCGTTCCAGTCGAAGAGCACTTCGAGCATGCGAACATGGTCTGATTTTTCCATCACGGCCTTGTCGATTGGCACGCGTTCCAATGTCGGGAAAGTGTTTTTCAGGACATTCTGAAACGAATGTGTGCCAAAGGCGGCCTGAATTGGCTTCATCGCTTTGGCGAGGGTTGGTCGATAGCGATCGAGAGCGTCAAGTATGGTGCGAGCTTTCCAGACGAAGATGCCAGAATTCCAGGAAAACCGACCGGTTGACAAAAATTCCTCAGCAGTGGCTCTGTCCGGTTTTTCGCGAAACTGCTTCACCTGAAAGAGACTGACATTGCCGGGGGTTCCGATTTTTTCGCCATGTTCAATGTAGCCATAGCCGGTTTCGGGACGAGTCGGACGAATGCCAAAGGTTACCAGTGCCTGTGGATCGTTTTCAATCACTTCCAGTGCCGAACGAATGGTGCGAGTGAAAGCCTCTGGCGGGCTGATTACATGATCGGCAGGCATCACAATCATGACGCCTTCCGGGTCGGCATGGCAAACACTCATGGCTGCCAGGGCCACGCAGGCAGCGGTGTCGCGCGGGGCCGGTTCGGCCAGCAAATTCTCGCGAGGAATGGCCGGAAGTTGCTCAGCGATGGCTTCAAGCTGATCGGCACCAGTGACGACACGGATTTGATCTGGACCAACCAGCGGCAAAATACGGTCGAAAGTCTGCTGGATCAGTGATTTGTCGCCATGTAGCGTAAGCAGTTGCTTGGGCCGGTTACGGCGACTTTTAGGCCAGAATCGGGTGCCACTGCCGCCCGCCATAATGATTGCATGAAGCATCTTCCGAGTTGATCTCCGTATCGAGCATTCAGGTGAATTCCTCAATTCGTAGTGTAACTATCTAACGATCGAATGAATAGTAGCGAATCAATAAACTTTGATGATTACGCAAAGTTAGCTGTGGCAGAATTTAAAAAAGAGTCATCACATGTGGTTTTGATAGATCGAAAAAATTGCAATAAAGAGAAGTTTCAATGACTAGACCGCCAGCCCAAAAAATTGTTTGATTTCGATAATTCGCTGGGCGTCACTAACGTTTGTCTGACGCGACAATTGTATCTTCATTTTCTTTCTGGCATCCGGCAGGCCAAAGTCCTTCAAAATCGAATTCACGGTCACATGGCAGTCATTTGCGATCATATCAAGATAGAAAATTCGCGATTGAGCTTTTGATATCTTCTTCATCATATTTTCGGTCGTTACAGATGTTTGTGAGAAACTCTGCGACTTCCAGCGGGGCGGAATTTCCACGGGGACGCTATCAGTAAAGCCGGTATCTTTTTCAATCGCTTTATTGGAGCATTCTGTTTTAAACACATATACTTAAAAGTAGGCCTGTTGAACATGATGCATTCTTTGAGTGTA
>JBILGL010000350.1:0-5036 GCA_044351075.1 Isosphaeraceae bacterium
AAAGCTGAGCCTTCGTGGCGAAGACCCTGCTCGCGACTGGTATGTGCTGACGCATGAAGCGGGCGGACGCCGTGTAAGTCTGGCCCATGCTGAAGAGAGCCTGATGCTGACGAAACCTTCTGGTCTCATTGCCCATGAGGGGGGGATCAGGTTCAAGGTTGGCGATGAGTCCTCCAGCTTGCTTTTGAGATGGATTCAGCAGGGAGCAGAGGATGATTCTGGGCAAGCCAGGCAAGAGCTTATTGGTTTGGAAGTCAGTCCAGGGGAACTCTGGCTTGATGCGGGTGAGAAGCGGGAAGTATCGGTAAAAGTGATTGCGAAATGGTCTGATGGCCGCAAAACCGATGTGACGAGACTAGCCAGTTTCGACGTGAACGACCCGACAAGTGCAAATATCACTCCTGACGGTCTTTTTTCATCAAACAGAGCTGGTGAATGGGTGGTCGGTGTGCGCTATCTGGGTGGTCATGGGGTGAGTCGGATTGTATTTCTGGAAGATCATCCGGGTTACCAGTGGGCGGGCCCTGTGGCGAGAAACGCAATTGATCAGGCGGTTTTTTCTCGTCACAAGCGGCTAAAGAGAAACCCTTCGGGGATTGCTGCGGAACAAGTGCTGGTAAGACGTCTTTATCTCGATTTGCTGGGCATTTTGCCAACTCCGGCAGAGATCAGGGCGTATGAGGATGATACGTCCGCCGATCGGTATGAAAAATTGGTGGATCGGCTTTTGGCGCGGCAGGAATTTGCGGAATACTGGGCCTTGAAATGGTCTGACCTGCTGCGAAATGAGCCGAAAGTGATGGGGCAGAAGGGCAATTGGCAATTTCAGCGATGGCTGCGCGACCAATTTGCAATGGATCGACCGATGGATCAGTTTGCCGCCGAGCTGATCACCACGACAGGCAGCACCTGGAATGCACCGTCATCGTCGTTTCATCGCACAAATCGTGACCCGGAAACGGCCGCCGAGACATTTGCACAAGTATTTCTTGGTTATCGTCTGCAATGTGCCCGCTGCCACAATCATCCTTCGGATTTCTGGACGCAGAACGATTATTACGGGTTGGCTGCAAGTTTCGCGAACCTTCGGCGTAAGGATATTAACAACGTGCGCCGGGATCGATTTGACAAGCATGAATTTAATGGCGACGAGGTCATTTATTTTGAAGGCGAGCCGTCAATCGTGCAGCCGCGTTCAGGGGAATTGTTGCGAGCAAAGCCACCGGGCGGACGTGAAGTGCCTTCAAGCGGAGGCAACAAGCCAGAAATCGCACTTGAGCATCTGGCGACTTGGCTAACACGAAATAACCGCCAATTTGCCCGCAATATTGCGAATCGGGTCTGGTTTCAGTTGATGGGTAAGGGAGTGGTTGACCCGGTAGATGATTTTCGTGATTCGAATCCGCCATCGAACCCGGAATTATTAAAAGAGCTTGAAAAAGCTTTTGTGGCGGGTGGCAATCGATTACGGCCGCTGGCCAGATTAATCGTGACAAGCACGGTTTATCGACTGGATTCGAGCCCGGCCGCAAAATATCCCGCAATGGAAGCCGATTTTGGCCGGGCGGTGATTCGTCTGTTGCCGGCTGAGGTCATTCGCGACATTGTTGATCAGGCAACAGGCTATGAACGCGCTCTGGAAGAGGCCCCAGCAGGCACCCGTGCGGGTCAAATGGCGGCGGCGAATACCAGGGGCGAGGAATTCATGAAAGTTTTTGGCAAGCCTGAGCGGCTTCTTTCATGCGAGTGCGAGCGAAGTGACGAAACAACACTGGCACAGGCGTTTCAACTGATTAATGGCGATACGGTGCGGGCTGCGCTTGAAAACAGCGAGAACCGGATCGGTCGGTTATTGAAGTTGTCAGAGAAAGAGCCCCAAGCGGCGATCAGCGAGCTCTTTCTGGCGAGTCTGAGCCGACGGCCAACGGCTGCGGAAGCGGCTGGGCTTAAGCAGTATCTATCAATTGCGAAAGATCGACGGGCGGCCTGGGAAGATATTGTCTGGGCGACGCTGAATGCCAAGGAATTTCTGTTCCGGCATTGATTGCAAGCGAATCAGGGCGGTAAGAGAAAGGTAAAAAACATGAGCCGGGAGATGGAAGATTATCGCACGTCGCTGGCTTTGCCGGTTTCCCGGCGTCATTTGCTCACGGCCGGTTTTGGCGGACTTTTTGGTCTGAATCTGCCCAGACTGCTTCATGCCGACGAAAGAAACACGGGCCAGCCAGCCGCACGTGTCAAATCGGTGATTTTTCTGCATCAGTGGGGTGGGCCAAGCCACATCGACACTTTTGACATGAAGCCGGATGCCCCTTCAGGCATGAGGGGCGATTTTTCGCCAATTGCGTCGTCGCTGCCGGGAACGACGATCTGCGAGCACTTGCCGCGATTTTCCAAAATTCTGCACCAGTTTGCTCAGGTGCGCACGGTGCAGCATCGGATGAAGAATCATAATTCAGCTGGATATTACAGTCTTTCCGGGCATATTCCACCGCTCGACGATCAGCGGTTGCGAGATAGTCAGGAGCTTTATCCGGCCATGGGAAGCGTGGTCAGCCGGTTTCGGCCTGTGGCTGATCCGTCGCTGCCGACATTTGTTTCATTTCCGCACAAAATTGCTGATGGCAGCCAGACACCCGGTCAATTTGCGAGCTTTCTGGGCAAGGTGCACGACCCGTTTTATGTGGGCCAGAACCCAAACAGCCCTGATTTTCGCTTGCCAGAACTGAGTCTGCCGGAGACGATGCCGCTTGACAGGCTTGACAATCGTCGTGAACTTGTGCGACTGATCGACGAGCAGGCGAAATTGCTGGAGAAATCAGCTGCAGCGATGGGTGTGGACCGCTTTCAGGATCGTGCAATTTCCATGCTCACATCGCCGCGGCTGAAAAACGCATTTGATCTTTCACAGGAGCCCGCTGCTATTCGTGATGCTTATGGCCGAACGACTTACGGCCAGAGCTGCCTGCTGGCCCGGCGACTGGTAGAAGCAGGTGTGCGGTTTGTGACTGTGTATTTTGCACGTTCGATCGGAAATGGTGGCAAGGGCGGTGATGGTGGATGGGATACACACAAGCAGAATTTTGCTGATTTGAAGGGCCGTCTGTTACCGATGACGGACCAGACGGTGCCGACGCTGATGGAAGACCTGAAAAATCGCGGACTACTGGATGAAACACTGGTTGTCTGGACTGGTGAAATGGGGCGGTCGCCGAAAATTGGCGATCAGGATCCGCAGGGCCGGGGGCATTGGCCAATGTGCTACACAGCTCTATTTGCGGGTGGTGGTGCGAAAGGTGGCTACATTTACGGGGCGAGTGACAAAACGGGAGCGTTTCCGACGACTGCTCCGGTGCGTCCGGATGATCTCTCAGCCACAATTTTCCGTAGCCTTGGGATTGATCCGGCCACTGAGATGATCGACACGCTGGGCCGCCCCCTGCCCGCTTCCACTGGTCGAAGTCTGGATGAATTATTTGCTTGAGAAATGAGTGATTCCAAATTTTCGGATAGAATCATTGCAGTGAATTGAAATTGCAAAAGCTGTGAAAGGCGGAATAAAGTGACTGGTGGGCCACCGACAGACATCAAAGCACGTCAGGCAGAAGGCATTCTCGAATTGCATTGGGATGAAGCGGGCGAACCTGTGCGACTGCCCTACAGGCATTTGCGTGGCGAGTGCCCATGTGCCGCCTGCCGCGATGAATGGACGGGGGCACGAATTCTGGACCCTGCAACGATTGCATCTGATATAAAGATTGCGGATATGGACCTTGTTGGCTCTTATGCCCTGAAGATTGGCTGGAGCGATGGCCACAGCTCAGGGCTTTTTACCTGGGAAAATCTGCGTAAAATCTGCGACGGCTTTCAGGCTCCGGCAGGCTGATCGGCGATGACCGCCACCCCGAGCTGGACGATTGCGATTCCGACTTACAACGCTGAGGCGTTTTTAGAGGAGACGCTTCGATCAGTGCTTGCCCAGCAGAATCAGGCATTTGAGCTGGTTGTCTGCGATGACCGATCGTCGGATGGAACAATTGAAATTGTGCGCCGGGTTTGTGGAAATCGGGCGACAATTTATTTAAATGAAACTTCGAATAATCTGGGGTTGGCGCGAAACTGGAACCGTTGTGTTGAGTTGGCCAGTGGGGATTGGATAACGATCCTGCATCATGACGATCTGCTGGCACCTCATTTTTTTGAAACTCAGCGCAAAATTGCAAACCTTAATGCTGATATCGGTATGATTACCGGCCCGGCCGATTTGATTGATTTATCTGGAAATATCATTATAGAAAATGAAATCGAATTTAAATGGCCGGATCAATTGGTCATTTGGCCCGGAGGAGCAATGGCACGGGTGCTGGTGAAAAACAATCCGCTGAGGTGCCCGGCAACCAGTTTTCGACGGGATTTACATCAGACTTTGGGTGGCTTTAATTCCAGATGGAAATATGTGGTTGACTGGGATTTCTGGTATCGGCTGGGTCAGGCTGCTCCTGTGGCTTTGGTGGCTGAATCGTTGGCGTTTCAAAGGTGGCATACTGCGAGTGAAACACAAAGGCTGGCCAGAGGCTCGATCGACTTGGAAGAGAATGAAGCGATAATGTTCCGAATTCTTGATGAGAATTTCAATTCGTCACTTGATCGCCCACTTCTTGAAGATGCAATTCGGCGCCGATTAGCCAGCGCATGGCTGGTGCGTGCCACTCAGGCGGCTGCTGCCGGTAATCGGAAGCTGGAACTGCATTCACTGCACCATGCAATGAAAAATAATTCTCGATTGACCATCAAAAACTTGGCCCAAAGCCCCAAATCAGTCATGCGGCTGATCATGGGCAGTTGGCTGAGACGTAGTGATTAAAAATGTATTTCCGGTTAACTATTATTCAACCACACGCAGGGCGTCATTCCTTTTAATTGAGATGGGATAAGCCTCGCGTCCAAATTCAATATGGCAATCGTAAAAGACACCCTGAGTGGCTGAGGCAGGTATATCAAACGTCGCCAAAACGACATTTTTTTCTCTTTCGATT
>JBILGL010000030.1:0-15916 GCA_044351075.1 Isosphaeraceae bacterium
GAAAACATCATTGATAATGCTATTCGCCACAGCCCTGATAATTTTGAAATCAGGCTGAATTGTAATTTATCTGAAAACAGAACACTGACTATTGAAATTCACGATTCGGGCCCAGGTGTACCAGAAAAAGACCTGACCCGCATTTTTACACCATTTTTCAGGTCCGATTTGTCACGCAACCAAAATAGCGGTGGGCTGGGCCTGGGCCTCTCTATTTCACGAAGTATCGTTTATGCACTCAATGGCTCAATTGAAGCCCGGAATACAAACCCCGGGCTGGCCATGAGAATCACACTCCCCGCCTGATTTATTCAGACGGGAAGCAATTTTTCCAGAATGAGTTATGACTCAGACTTTTTTAGCGCCTGGGCGATCACTCTCAACAATAAATGAGGCACCTGTTGTCACTGGGGCCTCTTTCTCGGTGACTTTCTCGACAATTCGGTAATCACTTCGCCAGCTCTCTGGCTGAACCGTGCAAAGCACGTATCCCCTTTGTGTATTAAAATACCGCACGCCAGGGTTTCGCGACATGAATTTGTCGAGATTCGGCACCACGGCCGAACCATTACCACCACTTGAAATCGACGTACCCACAAACTCGGTTGCCACCACCGGCGCTTCCGGCTTCGTGTCGTCCACATGCAGGTCATTCACCCAGTTGGAATGAATGTCGCCAGTCAAAACCACCGGATTCGGAACTCGCCGATTGGCGATAAATTCCATCAGGCTTTCTCGCTCTGCAAGTGCACCCGGCCATTGATCCATGGAATAGGCAGGTTGATCGGTGCGCGAAATATTCGCCACACCCATCATCACCTGCTGCGCCAGCACATTCCACTGAGATGTTGATTGCAACAAGTTTGACTTCAGCCAGCCGCCCTGGCGCGAGCCCAGCAGAGAATTCGTTGCCCTGCGAGCTTCTTCATTGAGAGGGCTGGATCGGTCGCCATTAGGCTGATCGGTACGATACTGACGAGTGTCAAGCACCTGAAAATTCACAAGCTGGCCAAATGCCACTGAGCGATAAAGCAACATATCAGGCCCCTGCGGAATACTGCGACGCCGCAGTGGCATCATTTCATAATAGGCTTGATAAGCATTCGCACGACGATTGAGGTAATCAATCGTGCTGACGTTTTTCTCTTCAGAGATTGCGCCCGCGCAGTTATTGTCAAATTCATGATCATCCCAGGTCACCAGCCACGGGCAGGCGGCATGCATGGCGGCAAGATGTTCATCCAGTCGATACTGCGAATGACGAATCCGATAATCGTCAAGCGACTGAATTTCATCGCCCTGATGCTTCCGCACCAGATTATCCTTGCCCTTATATTCGTAAATGTAATCGCCCAGATGGATCACCAAATCGGGGTTTTGCTTCAGCATATCGGCATAGGCCGTAAAATAACCCTGTTCGTAATGCTGGCACGAGGCAAATGCAAATTTCAATTGATCAGCCAGCGCATCGCGAGCAGGAGTGGTTCGGCTGCGGCCTACCCGGCTTTTGGCATCGCCAGCCGTGAATTGAAAATAATACCAGGCGGCAGGCTTCAGGCCCTCCACTTCCACATGAATGCTATGGCCGAGCTGCGGCGTGGCAAGCGTCTTGCCCTGACGCACCACTTTCTTCATTCCTTCGTCTTCGGCCACCGCCCAGCTCACTTCCACCAGATCCGCCGGCATTCCACCTGATGGCTCAAGCGGCTTGGGTGCCAACCGCGACCAAATCACAAAGCCGGTGGAAGAAGGATCGCCTGAGGCCACACCAACCGAAAATGGGTCCGCTTCAAATTTCGGTTGTCGCACAATCCGGGCTTCGGTTTTCTGTTGAAAGGCAGTCATCGAGGCCAAAGCCGAACAGTAGGCCAGCCACAATCGGCGGTTCATACCGCCAGCCATTTTGATCGCTTTTTCCAGCCCTTGTAATTGGGGATTCATCTCAGATTCCTGTTGTTTTTTTTAGTTGAAAATGGCTGAGCAGGTCAGCTGGCCTCAAACTGGATACATTGCCGTATGTTATTCGGAGATTCGTGCTCTTTCCATCAACTTCTGAGAAATTGATAAACAATTCATCATGGCTTCTCATTTTCATCATCGTTGGCTGATTCAAAGAGCATAGGTGCCGATGCAGCGGGGTTCGGCTTTGCCGCCGGTGGCATAACGTAAGGCTTGATGATCATCCAACCCCCTACCACCAAAAGAAATCCGGCATAGATGCGCTGCAAACTGGCCTGAGAGAGCCCTGCCACCAGCCTTGCACCAATATAAGTTCCAAAAAGCATCCCCACAGCGATCATCCCGCCCAGCATAGGCTTCAGCTCGCCCCGGCGATAAAATTCCAGCACACCCAGAATACCCACCGGCCACATAATCGCAAAAAGGCTGGTTCCTGTGGCTGTTTTCTGGTCAAGCCCATAACCCAGCACCAGAATTGGCACCACAATCAGCCCACCACCAATACCAAACATACCGGCCGCCACACCCGCCACCAGCCCAAGTGCCAGCCCTGTCAGGATTAATTGCATTTCCATGAGTCTTCTTTCGTTGATTTTTCAATGAACCGCCGATGTACCAACGCCACCGGCCAGGATCGCTGCCGCCGCGGTCGCCGCTGTCTCAATTCGTAAGATGTGATTTGCCAGCCTGATCGATTCCATTTGCCGGTGCTGAAAAAACTCTCGCTCTGCCTCAGACCATCCGCCTTCAGGGCCAATCAATATCGCCCGATGCTTCGTCTGGTCAATTTCTGCCAGCAATCTTGCAGCCGGTTGCCCGGCCTGATCTGCCCAGAGCATTTTTGTTTCGTCTGACTGCCCAAAAGCTGAATTCAGATAGTCGGTAAGTCCAATTGGCTGATCAATTTGCATCAGCAAGTTCCGGCCCGACTGCTTACAGGCTTCAACAACCAGTTGCCGCAGACGATCAATTTTTGAGTCGCGTGGATCAACCACCGACCGATCACAGCGCAGTGGCACCAGCCGGCTGACACCCAATTCGGTCGCTTTTTCCACCAGCCAGTCAAATCGGTCACCTTTCGGAACTGCTGTGGCAATAATGATTTCTGATTGATTTGAAGTCGTGTGAAACTGCCTGGTCTGATCGATGACTCGCAAAAGGCAGTGATTTTTGCCAACTTCGGCCACCTCAGCCGACCACGCATTTCCTTTGCCATCAAAGGCTTCCACTCGTTCGCCATCCTTCACCCGGCGCACCCGCACCAGGTGATGGGCTTCGTCCTTCTCTAACTCGATCAGCCCTGATTCTGGACCTTCAGGGGCATAAACGCGAAGCATCTGCTTGATTGACTCGTGCCTGGTGTTGAGAAAAATCAGCCAAGGTAATGGTCGATTATTCCGATATTGATAGTGATGAGGAATAATCCTCTTGATCCCAGAAACAGTGACCCAAATTATACCTGATTTGATCGGTGACTCTATTGTCTGGTTCAAATTTTGCCACTAACAACACCATTTTCACGGGCTCATACCGAGCGGTTGGTGATTTCCACCTGAACCCAGAACAATGGGCCGATCTGCCTGTTTACAGGCCGGCATGGCAACTGATCGAAAAATGGATGGGAGTATCATCTTCTGTCAGCCCTGAAATATGGCCCGACCAAGCCTCTGTTCAATGGCGAATTGCAGCCGGAATTGGTTGCGGCAAAACATTGCTAATCCAAGAGATAAAACAAAGATTCCGCCATCTTCGGCTCAGGCTTCTCCATGCCGATTTCAAGCCAAAGACGACAGTCTCCGCTCCGGACCTGCTTGTACGATGGGCACAAAAAGCAAGTCGTTTTATTGAATTGCCGGAAAGCCATCATTCAGCCGATAAGTTATTAAAATGGATAGGGTTAGCTAAAGAGAGCCTGACCCTTCAAGGCTTTTGTGTCAGGTTCGTGGTCGAAGCCGACCGACTGGATCAAAGTGCTATATTGACCGCCCGTTCATTAGATGCATTATGGCTTCAGCGAAAGGAGTTTAGGGGCATTTCCGCAGAACAGTGCCCGGTTTTGCCGCCGTGGGCAGAGGGCGAGATTAATGATGTTCTGAAAACGATGGGTTATGAGAAGACGTTAAGCGACGAGCAGGTTGCGGCACTATGGCAAGTTTCGCGTGGATGCCCAGCGCAAGTGATCCAGCAATTGAAACAGGATCGATTCATTTATTAGCAAATTCGGCATCGAAAAATTAAAGTTGTAATTGATCACATTTAAAAGTCAGAAACGCTTTGATCTGGAAATTTTTATCAGATTTTTGTTCAATAGGGTGACAAAATAACGTGACTCTAGGCATCGAAGGTCCGCAGGTTCTGAATCAAACCAAATGAGTTCTACTTTTACTAACCAGCCGGAAGAGCCGGACCTTCGAAATCCCTATCTTGCCGCCTTGCTGACATGGCTTCTGCCCGGCCTGGGCCACTGGTATCAGCGAAGATATTTCAAAGCGGTCCTTTTTGGATCATGTGTGATTGGAATTTATCTCACCGGCCTATGGGTCGGCCGGGGGATGGTGGTTTACTGGACTTGGATCAACCCATTACGCGACTCTGAAAATTTTCGCCTTTCTTTTGTCTTTCAATCGTTTGTGGGCGGTTTTACGCTACCGGGACTCATTCAGGGCCTGCTCCTCTACTTTGATCAGCCGCCAATTCTCAAAGGTTGGATGGCAGCACCGACTCAGGATGTTGTAAACAGCCTGCACCCGAAAATCGGTCGGTTAGTTGAAATTGGTACGGTTTATACAGCCGTTGCCGGGCTTCTCAACATGCTGGCGATGATGGATGCTTTTGGTGGTCCGGTAAAATACGCTGAGCCGGAGAATGATGTAGAGAGCAGCCAAACCAGTTCAATATCTGCCGATGGAGCGGAAAACAAGTGAATCCCACAAACTGGAACTCGTATGTTTTCTTGGCCGCTCTTGTTCCGGCAATCAGCGCGGTTTATTCAGCGACACGTTCCGAAGTGCCTCGCGTGATTGTCATTAATGGGATTGCTCTGGCCATGAAAATTTTCGGCATGTTATTCATTTTGACAGCCGCCCTGCTTTTGATTAACTCCTGGTAAGCATCAGCCACACAAAACAACAAGTTCTGGTCGTTTACGCCAGAGTCGGTCTATAATAAATTGATCAGCAGAAAAAATCTGCAGCCAGACAAAGACTCTTGCAAAACTCTTCCTCAGAGGCTGGTCAAAATGTTGAAACAGACTCGTTCCCAATTGTTTTTCTGTAGACAGTTTCTTAAGCCGAAGTTGTGTATAGGAATTGTTTGTATACTGCTCGCAGCAGGCTGTGGCGGAAACGAAAAGACCCCAACAGTTGTCGTAAACACGGCTGAGTCTCTGGAAAAAAAAGCGGCTCTTGAGAAAAAGACGGTTCAGCCTCCCGAAAAGAAGAAAAGTTCTGGCGAAGGCCGCATGGTGGGCGACCGCCTCTCCGGCCCGCAATCAACTGTATCAGGCACGCCCAAATCCAGCCAGGATCCCAGCCCTTTCAAATTCACCGACATTACCAAAGAGTCCGGAATTGATTTCATACATGTTTCTGGCATGACGGAGAAGAAATATTTCCCTACCGCCAATGGCTCGGGCGTAGCGATTTTCGATGCTGATAACGACGGCCTTCTCGACCTCTATTTTCTCACCAATTGCCCACTGCCGGTGGATAAAAAAACGGCCCCTTCCAACAAGTTTTACAAAAACCTTGGAAATGGCAAATTTGAAGACAAAACAGCAGGCTCAGGCCTTGGCTACCGAGGATTTACACACGGTGCAATCGCCGGCGACATTGATCGCGACGGCGACCATGACATTTTTCTGGCGACATTCGAAGACAACCGTCTTTTCCGCAATAATGGAAAAGGCGTGTTTGAAGATATCACCGAAAAAGCGGGTATCAAGCAGGGAAAATACTTCTCGAGCGGCGGCGCCATGCTGGACTATGACAATGATGGCGACCTCGACATTTATGTCTCAAATTATGGCACATGGGACATGAAAACCGACGACAACTTCTGTGGCGATGTAGAAAATAACATCCGCTATTACTGCTCGCCCCGGTCGATCAAAACGGTGCCCCACCTGCTTTATCGCAATAATGGCGATGGCACTTTTACGGATGTCGCCAAAGAGGCAGGTGTTGGCCGCGACGATGGACACGGCTTTGGCGTAGTGGCGGCCGATGTCAATGGCGATGGCAAGATTGACATTTATGTCGCGAATGACATGAACCCGAATTTCCTCTTTCTCAACAAAGGCGATGGCACCTTTGAGGACGCCACAGAATTCTCCGGGGCAGCATTTGATGTGAAGGGACAGGCCCAGTCGGGCATGGGAATTGACGCCGAAGATTTTGACGGCGACGGGCGCTTTGACCTCTTCGTGACCAACTTCGCGAACGAATACAACACCCTCTATCAAAACATGAACAACAATGGATTTTACGATATCACGACATTTGTTGGCCTGTCGGCAGATTCCATGCCTCAGGTCGGCTGGGGTTGTGGTCTTGTCGATTTCAACAGCGACGGCTGGCCGGATGTCTTTGTCAGTAACGGGCATGTGGATAATAATCGGGCCGGTATCAGTTATGAACAACCGCCGCTGATCTGGGTGAATGTGCCAGTAAGCGGACGCGATCTGGTTGTGAAAAATTCTGGTGCCGGGGCCAGTGAACGGCGCAAGCGGCGATTCAAGATCGCCACGCGCGATGCCGGTGCCTATTTTGATACCGGGCATGTAGGCCGCGGCGTGGCGTTTGGAGACCTAGATAACGATGGCGACATGGATATCGTGGTGAACCATAAAGATGCAGCCCCTGCCATTTTGCGAAATGACACTCCAATGGGCAAAAACCACTGGATTCGCTTTGGGCTCAAGGGTGGCAAGTCGAATCCAGAAGCGATCGGTGCCCGTGTTGAAATTCAGCTCGATCCCGAAAATTCAATCACCCGACAAGTGAAAGATGGGGCCAGCATGCTATCGGTCAACGACCGCAGGCTCCTGATCGGCCTCGGTGAAAAGTCGCCGATCGTCAAAGCCCGTATCTTCTGGCCGTCGGGTATTATTTCCGATCATGCCGGACTTGATGTCGATAAAACACATGAGATTCGCGAACCGGCTGGCCAGGCCGCGGCAGAAAACTCAAAAATTGGAAAAGCCAAATAGTGCAGCTGTCACAAATTTAATGAAAGAGCAGAGAACCAATTGACCAGCGGTATTTCATTACCACTCAAGATTCTTTTCGCAGTTGCCGGCACAATTCTGCTGGCAATTGCAATCGGCTGGTTTTGGTTCATCTGGCCAGAAATCTCGGTTCCCAATAAAACGGCTGACGAACTGGCCATAGAATTTGACACAGCACTGGCGACCAGGAAATTCAGGCAAGCTGGAATTGTATTTCGTCAATTCGAAAAAGTGGCCGCCCCCGACGACGAACGTCGCACAATGAACGAAGCCAGACTCAACCTGGCATTGGAACGGAATGACCGGGCTTTGGAGCTGCTCAACCAGATTCCAGAATCTTCGAAGACGGCCCCGATGGCTCGCCGTATCAGCGGCCAGGTTCACTTGCGTGCCGGTCGATTAGTTCCGGCTGAAAAGGATTTTCTCACGGCGATTCGACTCGACCAAACTGAAATCACCGCCCATCGCGAGCTTATTTACATCTACGGGCTTCAGCTCCGACGCAAAGAGCTTCGTAATATCTTTGAGAAGCTCTCCCGTATCAGCCCAATGCGATTCCAGAATGTCTTTCACTGGTGTCTGACACGCGGTAATGACTGGGAACCTCAGGAAATTGTTGACGACATGACGAAATTCCTGGCAGCCGATCCATCTGACAAATGGTCGATGATTGCCCTATCCCGCAGCCTCAGGCGACAGGTAAAGCTGGACGAAGCTGAAAACGCCTTGAAACCGCTGCCCGACGCTGACCCTGATGCCGCCGCCTTAAGGGCTCAGCTTGCGCTTGATCGTAACGATGCTGACAAGGCACGCTCAATTTTACAGAATACGAAGGCTGATAATTTCGAACTCTCCATGCTTCGTGCCCAGATGGCTCTGGCTGAAGGTGGGCTTGATGAAGCCGAAAAACAATTTCGGATTGCTGCAAAAATCGATCCTGACAATCGAGACGCCGTTGTTGGCCTAGCTCGAACATTGGCTGCTGCCGGCAAAAAAGACGAAGCAAAATTCTATCAGGAGCGTTCCACGAATCTCGATCGGCTGGCCTCTCTGATTCAGGAAGCCGCCAAGCCGGGTGCGGAAAAAGTGGCCGATCTGCCCAAGCGGCTCGCCACTGCCTGCGAAGCGGTGGGGCATCTGCCTGAGGCAAGGGCATGGTGGGGTGTCATGGCCGACATAAACCCATTGGATAGTGAAGCCCAGCAGGCGATCTATCGCATTGATCAGTCGCTGGCCGGTAAAAAACCTTGACTTTCAGCCGCTTTCCGTTCAGGATTTAAGTCAATTAAAAGCGATGGAGCCCGTTTTACGGTCATCTGTTGCCCCGCTCCAATCCCCCTCCCTTTCGCTACCCAAAGACCTCGCGCCAAAGAGGTCCCGGCGATATTGAGGAATTAAGCCCATGATCATGTCCAGGCGTAGCCTTTTCGCACCCATTCCCCTTCTGCTACTTTCCATTTGCGTCAACTCTGGCCAACTTGCCGCGTGGCCGCAGCAAAACAAAACAGAAACGCAGCGAAAGAAGCAGGAATCGCAGAAAAAACTCTCGCGGGAAGAAGAGCTGCGGCAGGAACGGATGCGCATGCGTGGGCCCGGTCAGGTCAACTACAACACAACCGGTAAGGCTGTAAGAACGGAAAACGGCGATCTTTTTCTTTTGTCAAAGGATGGCAATAAAAAGCAACTGACTCAAACCGCTGGTGCCGAGATTGCCCCCCAGCTTACGGCCAACTCGAAATTTGTCGCCTTTGTGCGTGAACATGCCCTTTACGGAATGACGACCGCCGACCAAAAAGAGATTCGTCTTTCGCCCTCACCTGCCGATGGCCTGGGCTATGGCGAAGCGGAATTCGTGGCTCAGGAAGAGATGGACCGGTTTGACGGCTTCTGGATCTCGCCCGACGGCTCAAAAATTGTCTATCAGGAGACTGATGAACGTCACATCCCGGTTTATCCGATCGTCCACCAGGGCGACACCGAATGGAATGTGGAAAATCACCGCTACCCCTTCCCTGGCAAGGCCAATGCGAATGTGCGGCTGGGGATCGTTAAAACCAGCGGCGGCGAAACCAAATGGCTGACATTGCTACCGGGAGAGGGCGAGCAATATTTGGCAAGAGTGCATTGGGAAACGCCCAAATCGTTTCTCGTTGAGCTGCTTTCACGCGACCACAAAAAGCTGAAAATGCTGCGGGTCGATTCCGAATCAGGCTCATCGGCGGTTGTGCTGAGTGAAACCGCGAAGGACTTTATCAATCTGCATGAAGAATTTCGCATTGCCGATGAAAAAACCGGCGAATTCATCTGGGCAACGGAAGAATCAGGTTTTAAGCACCTGCAATTGCGAAGCCGCGAAGGCAAATTGATCAGAAATCTCTCCAAAGGCCCGGGCGCGGTTGATCGTATCGTCAAATTCATGCCTGATAAGCGAGAACTCTGGTATAGCGGCTGGGACAAGTTGCCCGTAGAAAGCCACCTTTTCCGCGTCTCGCTTGATGGCGGCGAACCTGTCAAACTCACCACCGAGCCAGGCATGCACTCGGCCACTGTGGCCGATGACGGCGAGTCGTTCACTGACCGCTACTCCAGCTTCACCACAGCCAGCCAGTCAATCAAAAAAGACCGAAATGGCAAGGCACTTCAAGAAAATAAAGCCGCCGGAGCTGAGAAAACACCTGTTTCTACACCCATCGATGGGCAAATTGCGGAAAGTGCATCAGGCGCGAAGCTGCTCTCTTTCAAAAGCCGCGATGGCGTAACGCTTTATGGCGCTTACTACCCGCCCAGAAATCTCAAACCCGGCCAGAAGGCCCCTCTGCTCGTTCAGGTTTACGGTGGCCCGCATGTACAGACGGTCACAAACAGCTATTTTATGGGCAACGACGGTAGTGCTGCCTCTTATAATGCCAGGGGCATCGCCGTCTGGAAGATGGATAACCGCGGCTCAAGCCGGCGGGGCAAGGAATTTGAAGCCGCCGTCTTTCGCAATATGGGCGACCTTGAAGTGCGCGACCAGGTGGATGGAGTGAAGCAAATCGGAAAATTATTTCCGGAAGTTGATCTCGCTCGCGTCGGTATCACGGGTGGAAGCTATGGCGGCTATATGACACTGCGAGCCCTCACGGAAGCCCCCGAAACGTTTCATGTCGGCGTGAGCTTTGCCCCGGTGACTGACTGGGACGGCTATGACACCTGCTATACCGAACGCTACATGGAAACGCCTCAGACAAACCCGGAAGGCTACAGAAAATCGTCTGTTTTAACTGGTGTGGATCGTATCAAGGGCAAGCTGCTTCTGATCCATGGCATGATCGACGAAAATGTGCATTATCGGCACACCGCCCGACTGGTTCAGGCCCTCATGGCGGCCAACAAGCCTTTTGAGCTCCTGGCCGTGCCGGAAGGCCGCCACGGTTTCCGCCGTGCGGCTGATTCTGCATTCGCCCGCAATAAAACCGTTCAGTTCTTCGAAATGCATCTGCTCGGTAAATCAGCGGGTTCAGGCGCAAGCCCCGTTGCCGCGACGAATGCCGCGCCTGTGCATCCTTGAATACATCGCCAAAATTTCTGACAACGAAACTGTTTTCCGGAACCGCTGAACATGCCTCCTGAAACCCCGACTCCGCCCGAGGATCCGGTTTACATTAACAGCCTGAAGGATGCCCGCTTCGGCATGACCTTCTGGGTCATCGCGACAACTGTCGTGTGCGGGCTATCCTACATTCTTGGTTATCAGCAATCTGGGCGCAAGCTCACAGCGGCTGATATTCAGCCCATCTTCGGCATTCCCCGCTGGTTTTTCATTTCGGTGCTGGTGCCGTGGGTGCTCTGCTCAATCGTTTGCGTCGTTTATGCAGGCTTTATCATGACTGATGAAGACCTGGGCACGGATCATACCGAAGAGCTGGAGCAGGAAATTCAGGAAGGGAAGGACGTCCATGAACTCGTCTGAACCGGTACAGGCCGAACTGGCCACCTTCCTCGCCCTGATTCTCTTCATGGTCATCTCACTCGGCCTGGGTGTAGTGGCTAATTACATGGGCCGGGTGAAGTCTGGCTTCCTCAAGTCATACTTTCTCGGCAATCGCTCGCTGGGGGCTTTTGCCGTTGCCCTGACTGCTGCGGTGATGTCAGGCGGCACATTTCTCGGCTTCCCCTCGCTGGTTTATAAATATGGCTGGGTTGTCGGCCTTTGGATCTGCAGCTACATGGTCGTGCCCATCACCGTGCTGGGCGTGCTGGGCAAGCGAATTGGCCAGCTTGCACGCCGCACTGGGGCTATCACACTCCCCGACTTCTTCCGCGAGCGTTTCGCCAGCCCAATGCTGGGCCTGATCACCAGCATTCTTGTGATCTTCTTTTTGACCTGTAATCTGGTCGCCCAGTTCAAGGGTGGCGGGCTGATTCTCAAACTCGTCTTGCCGCAGTCGGTTCATGCTATGCTCGGCACGGCTGAGCCAGGCAAATCTGCCGCCGATAAAATGGCCTCCGTCGCTGCCGCCGCGAGCGATGAAGGCGTGCAAAAGCCTGATCAACCTGCCCAGAAAACAGCGACCCAGCCCGTACCACCGAAATTCAGGGCCAATACCTGGGAAGATCGTGCTTATGTGCTGGGTCTGGTGGTTTTCTCCGTCACGGTGATTTTCTACACCGCTTACGGCGGCTTTCTGGCGGCCATCTGGACAGACGTTTTTCAAAGCCTCGTCATGGCAGTCGGCGTAATCATCCTCTTCCCATTGGCGATGAATGCCGCCGGCAGTATTAATACCGGCACAATGGCGGGAATTACGCAGACGGGCGATGATTCTTACGCTTTTGGCCCCGGCGCTCAGCGAGCCTTTCACCCGATTGGGCTGGCCGTCTCGTTTTTCGTGATGTGGGCCATCTCAGCAATGGGCCAGCCATCGACACTTGTTCGGCTCATGGCGTTTCGCGACACACGCACGCTGCGATGGTCCATCATTTACCTGACGCTTTACAATCTGCTGATTTATGTCCCGCTGATCATGATTTTCGTTTGTGCCCGGCAAATTCTGCCGAATCTGGCCAAGAGCGATGAAGTCATGCCTCGACTGGTCATTACACTGGCAAATCCCTACATCGCCGGGCTGATTATCGCCGCCCCCTTTGGTGCGGTAATGAGCACCGTTTCCGGCTGGCTGCTGATCATCAGTTCAGGGTTGGTGCGCGACCTTTACCAGCGATTTTTCCGCCCTCAGGCCAGTGAAAAAGAGATCGAAAAAGCCAGCTACCTTGGAACCGTGCTGGTGGGTGTGGTTGTCTGCATCATTGCCCTCAACCCTCCGGAATACCTGCAATTAATCGTCGTTTTCTCGTCATCAGGCATGGCTGCTTCATTTCTGGCTCCGGCGGCTTATGGGGCATTCTGGCGGCGAGCCAATGGCATTGGCATGATTGCCGCAATGCTGGGCGGTGCCGGGGTGACACTCGGGCTTTATGCTTACGGCATGATTCTGGCGAAAACTGGCTTCGACCCTGGCATTGGTGCCGGCGGAGCCCTTTCGCCGTATTATCTGCTGGGGCTTGATCCGTGCGTCTGGGGCATCAGTGCATCGTTTCTGGCCGGGGCGGTGGTCTCGCTGATGGCCGCTCCTCCGGAAGCCGAACTGGTCGATCGCATGTTTGGCCTTGATCAACCGATCACCACGAAAGCGTGATATTTTCCGATGAACAGGCCAAAAATCGCCATAGCCGCCCTGATGCACGAATCCAACGGCTTCGCGCCAGGGCTGACGTCACTTGCCGATTTTGAAATTGGCGGCTTGGACACCGGCCAGGCCGTGGCGAAAAGATGGGCACAAGCCCATCACGAAATTGGCGGTTTTTTCGAGGCTTCCAGGGAATATCAATTTGAAGCTGTGCCCACTTCCACCGCCTGGGCCATGCCCTCGGGTGTTATCAGCCGGGAGACATATGATCATTTGCTTGATCGATTACTGGCAGGGCTGAAAAATGCTGGTTCAGTGGATGGTGTGCTGCTCGCCCTGCATGGGGCAATGCAGGTGGAAGGGCTGGAAACATCGGCCGATGCCCACACCGCGGGCCGTGTGCGACAATTGATTGGGCCGGATGTGCCGCTGGTCGTGACGCTTGATTATCATGCGAATGTTTCGCCGAAGCTGGCTGAATCGGCTGACGCCGTGGTGGTTTATCAGACCTACCCACACATTGACCAGCGCCAGCGGGGCCTAAGGGCCGGCGAGCTTTTAATGCAGACGATTGCCTCAAAAAACAGGCTTTCTACGTCGATTATCGCCTTGCCGATGTTGATTCATCTGCTGGCCCAGAACACCACGCTGGGCCCCGCCCGACTCATTCTCGAAGAAGCACGCAGAATGCAGGAAAAGAACCCTGCCCTGCTGGAAGTGCAGTTTGTTGCCGGTTTTCCTTACTCTGATACCCAATCCACCGGTGCCAGTGTCGTTGTTGTGGCTGATTCAAAGTCAACCGCTGATGCGGCTGCACGTCAGTTGGCTGATTATGTCTGGTCGATTCGCGACCAGCTCACCGCCCAGCCGCCCGAAGCGGCCGTAGCCGTGAAACAGGCGACTGAAGCAGCCCGCTGGCCCACGGTGCTGGTTGATATTGGCGATAACATCGGCGGCGGCTCAGCGGCTGACTCCACCGTGATCGCCCATGAGATTATTCGGCAAAATGGCCCTGAATTCTGGGCTGTGCTGCACGACGAAGCCGCCGTTTCAGCCTGCGTGGAGGCCGGTGTCGGCAACGCGGTAGAACTTGAGGCCGGCGGCCATGTTGACACGAATGCCCCACCCCTGAGCTTCAAAGGCCGCGTGAAAGTCATTCACGACGGCAAATATGAAGAGCCACAGGCCCGGCATGGAGGCGTGCGGTTTCATGATCAGGGCCTGTCGGCCGTTGTTGTGACTGATCGCGGCGACACCGTCATCGTTAACAGCCATCGCCATGCCCCGTTCAGCCTCGGGCAGCTCACCAGCCTTGGGCTAGATCCCACCCGGGCCAAGATCATAATCGTCAAGGCTGCCGTGGCTTTTCGGGCCGCTTATGAGCCCATCGCAGCCTCGATTATTGAGGTGGACACACCTGGCCTGACGGCTGCGAATCCCAAACGATTCAATTACAAAGCAATTCGCCGGCCCATGCTGCCGCTGGATGAATTCAGCGAATACATCTGACTCTGCCTGCTCAAACAAAATTTGCCATTGAGAGCCCACCGCCCATGATCATTGCTTCGGTTCAGGCCAATTTTGAAATCGGCAATCTTTCGGAAAATCTGGCAAGGATTCGCCATCGCCTGCAAATTGCCGCGGAAAATGGTGCGAAAATCATCGTTTTCCCTGAATGTGCCCTGAGCGGATACTGCTTTGACAGCCGAGAAGAAGCCTTTGGCTCGGCACTTTCGCTTGCCCCGATGGACCCCCTGCTTCAGCCTGTTATTGACGACTGTAAAAATCTTGGTGTTTTCGCAGTTATTGGTCTGCTCGAAAAAGACGAGGATCGCGTGTTTAATTCTGCCACTTGCTTTGGTCCTGAAGGCATCGAGGGCAATTACCGCAAATTACACCTGCCCTATCTGGGCGTTGACCGCTTTGTTGATCCAGGCGACCTGCCGATTGAAGTTTTTGAAATTGCCGGGGTAAGGGTCGGTATGCACATCTGCTACGACGGCGGCTTCCCCGAAATGTGTCGAGCGATGAGTATTCAGGGCGCAGATCTGGTCGTTCTGCCAACCTGCTGGCCGCCGGCGGCCGATATTTTCGCCAATCATGTAATGATCGCCCGGTCCCTTGAAAATCAAGTCTATACACTGGCCTCTGGTCGATCCGGCGGCGAGAGAGGCTATGAATTCATCGGCCACAGCTCGATTGTCGCCCCCGGCGGCTTTCTGCTGGCCTCTGCCGGAAACGCTGAGGACACAATTATTTATGCCGAGATGGACGTAAACAAAGCCCGGCGCAAGCGAGTGATTCGAATTCCGGGAATTCATGAAATCAACCGCATGGCCGACCGTCGGCCGGAATTTTACGGCGAACTGGTCAAGCCAAATCAAGCCTGGCCCCGATTCACTCCCGGTGGCCCGGTTGTGGATGAATCGTAAGCATTGCATTAAAATGATGTATCACGAATTGAATGGATATCGAGCAAAACGGCCAGAAGCCGTTTTGTTGACTTTCTACAGGCAATAATTGTTGATCAAATGAGCAGCACACCCGCACCTGAAAAACGCAAACGGCAGAAATTTGGCTACCAAAGGCTGGATAACCTCCTGGGTGGCGGCCTTTTACCCGGCACGCTCACGGTGATTGCCGGGGCCACAGGTGCTGGCAAAACGCAGCTTGGGCTGGCATGGGCTCATGCCGGAATTCATGCGGAAAACAAGCTCGGCACGATTATGGACTTGACCAGTCGCGGCGATTCACAGAACCATGCCGGTTATCTTGCCGATCGTTATGGCATTGATCTACCGGTTTTTGATGGTGTGGTGCCGCATGACCTGAGCGAAGTCTTCAAAGAAGAAAATCGCTGGGGCGATTATTTTCATCCGTTTTATCGAGCGGGCAAGCGGGTCACGCGCGATGACCTGGACCCCGACGACTGGCACAACTGGAAGGTTGAGCTGGGACGTACGCTTCGACTTGCCGGGTTTTATCTTTACGGATCGATGATTCGCGGCTCTCGACGGGTGGTGGTGGATGGCGTGGAGCCGACCGATAAATTCAGCGAGTC